>NZ_JAASHC010000006.1:0-217269 GCF_019734355.1 Bacteroides sp. K03 | reverse complement strand
GACAATATTAAGAAATTTATTCTTATTAACGTTCATAAAGAACTATGTTTTCCATGGCAAAGATAATGGTAGAGGAACGGCTCGATTCTCTACGAAGATCGATCCGATTCTCTACGAGCAAAAGGGTGTTTTTCTACGAGCAACAAGATGAAAAGTTATAAGCTTTGACAAAAAACATTGGTAGAGTATAGACATTCTCTTTTGAATTGTAAGAAAAAAAGCTGATAAAATTCTATGCCAATCTTATTTTTAAGTTTTGTAATATATCATATTTCGTTATCAGATATATTTTAAATTTATTCGTCATAGATGAATCAGATCTGCGTATTGTTCTCTATATGAGCTTGTAAATAGGATAATACATCAAATGGAACAATTAATCCGACTATTAGAACTTCTTTGAGTATGGAGTTGAGCCTAACTTTGTAGGCAATTTTAATTTATCTAAAACAACAGAAATGGAACAAGAAATTAAACCGGCATCAGGCCGTCTCGGCGTGTTGGTGGTAGGTGTTGGTGGCGCAGTTGCTACCACTATGATTACAGGAACACTGGCTTCTCGCAAGGGATTGGCAAAACCAATAGGTTCTATCGCAGAAATGGCAACAATGCGTATGGAAAACAACGAGGAAAAACTTATTAAAGACATAGTGCCTTTAGCAAATTTGAACGACATTGTATTTGGTGGCTGGGATATTTTCCCCGACAATGCTTATGAAGCTGCTATGTATGCTGAGGTTTTGAAAGAAAAGGACTTGAATGGGGTGAAAGATGAATTGGAGACTATCAAGCCAATGCCTGCTGCTTTTGATCATAATTGGGCAAAACGTTTGAACGGTACTCATGTTAAACAAGCTGCTACCCGTTGGGAAATGGTAGAACAGTTGCGTAAGGATATCCGTGACTTCAAAGCTGCTAACAATTGCGAACGTATTGCTGTGTTATGGGCTGCAAGTACAGAGATTTATATTCCTCTGTCAGACGAGCACATGTCACTTGCCGCTTTGGAAAAAGCAATGAAAGAAAACAACACAAACGTTATTTCTCCAAGTATGTGTTACGCTTATGCTGCTATTGCAGAAGGTGCTCCGTTCATTATGGGTGCTCCTAACTTATGCGTAGATACTCCTGCTATGTGGGAATTTTCTAAAAAGATGAATGTGCCTATCGCCGGTAAGGATTTCAAGAGTGGACAGACTTTGATGAAAACTGTTTTGGCTCCGATGTTCAAAACCCGTATGTTGGGTGTGAGCGGATGGTTCTCTACTAACATTCTGGGTAACCGTGATGGAGAAGTGCTCGATGATCCCGATAACTTTAAAACAAAAGAAGTAAGTAAGCTGTCTGTAATCGACAATATCTTCGAACCGGAAAAATATCCTGACCTGTACGGTGATGTATATCATAAAGTACGTATTAATTACTACCCACCCCGTAAAGACAATAAGGAAGCATGGGATAACATCGATATCTTCGGATGGATGGGTTACCCGATGGAAATTAAAGTAAACTTCCTGTGTCGCGACTCTATTCTTGCTGCTCCTATTGCACTTGACCTTGTATTGTTCAGTGACTTGGCTATGCGTGCCGGAATGTCTGGCATTCAGACCTGGTTGTCATTCTTCTGCAAGAGCCCGATGCATGATCTGGAAAGCCAGCCTGTACACGATCTGTTTACTCAATGGAGAATGGTTAAGCAGACATTGCGTGATATGGTTGGTCAGAAATCACCAAGTTATCTGGATTGATAAAAAAATATTAGTTACTAAAGAGAAAGAGATGATCTGACTCTGTGGGTACATCCATAAAACTTTCCTCTTATAAAAAAGGGGAAAGTTTTATTATTTTTATAACTTTGCATATATTTTATCTGAGTGATGAAAAAAGTTTCCCTTTTTCATATAATGATTGCTACTGGTTTTGGAGCAGGATTTTCTCCTTTTGCTCCAGGTACGGCAGGAGCTTTACTGGCTACTGTGATGTGGTGTATTCTACTGTATTTCTTTCCATTCAATTTTGTGTGGCTATTGACTGTTGCACTGATTATCCTTTTTACTATCGGTGGTATCTGGTCGTCTAATAAACTGGAACCATTCTGGGGTGAAGATCCTTCGCGGGTGGTTGTGGATGAAATGGTAGGCGTATGGATTGCACTGCTGGCAGCACCCGAAGGTAATTTCTGGTATCCGGTAGCGGCTTTTGCATTGTTTCGCCTTTTTGATATTTTCAAGCCATTGGGCATTCGTAAGATGGAGAGTCTGAAAGGAGGAGTAGGAGTCATGATGGATGATATCCTGGCAGGTATTTATAGTTTTATTCTGTTAGCAGGTATCAGATGGCTGATTGGATGAAACAACTGATAACAGCATTCTCGGAGAAAGGGGGGATTTTCATGTTTCTGAGAGCCCAGCTTTCGGCACAATTGGCCACGGTTACGGATTTTGTGATAACGATTGCGTTGGCACAATTTTTCGGAATGTATTATGTATATGCCACTTGCATTGGTTCGGTTTGCGGAGGTATGTTCAATTGCTTCGTTAACTATGAATGGACTTTCAAGTGTCACGAATGCAAGAAATCACATGTGATTATAAAGTATACATTGGTGTGGGCAGGTAGTGTTTTTTTGAATACATACGGGACGTATTATCTTACGGAATGGATAGCAGGGATTTCATGGGTCAGAGATACATTAAGTCTTTACTCCAAAGACCTTTTTATTGTTCCGAAAATAGTGGTTTCCATATTAGTTGCACTGTTTTGGAATTACTACCTGCAACGTGTGTTTGTATATCGGAATGTGAATATAAAGAATTTTTTTAAGAGAGAAAACAAACTATAAAAAAATAACAAAAGAATAGAAATGAATTACAGAGACTGGTTACAACAGGTAATTTATAAAATAATCAATCCCGTTGTCAGAGGGATGATTAAAATAGGTATCACGCCCAACTTTATTACTACTACCGGGCTGGTTTTGAATATTGTAGCAGCAGGCGTATTGATTTATGGCGGTATCAACGGAGAGCGGGGAGACCTTTCTTATGTAGGCTGGGGAGGCGGTATTATATTGTTTGCCGGGCTATTCGACATGATGGATGGGCGTGTGGCCCGCTTGGGAAATATGAGTTCCACTTTCGGTGCACTCTATGACTCGGTACTCGACCGTTACAGTGAATTGATCACTCTGTTTGGTATCTTTTATTATCTGATACTCAAAGGGTATATGTGGGGATCGATTATTGCTTTCATTGCTTTGATTGGCTCATTGATGGTGAGTTATGTGCGTGCCCGTGCCGAAGGACTGGGGATTGATTGTAAGGTTGGTCTTATGCAGCGTCCGGAACGTGTCGTGCTGATTAGTCTGGGAGCTATTTTCTGTGGCGTTTTCGATGATGTCACTTCATTTGATCCGATTCTGATATTAATGATTCCCGTAGCATTGGTAGCTGTGTTTGCCAATATTACGGCATTTGCCCGTTTGAACCATTGCCGTAAGGTGATGAAAGATATGTAAACTCTGATTATGAGATATACTTTTAAGATGCCTTCGCGGAAAGAAACGCTGACCGTTGTAGGTGTAACCATTCTTTTTTTATTACTTACGGCTGTATGCCTCGGACTGCGTCCGGAGCATTTGCTGATGGCGTTTATCTTTCTGGCTCTGTTCTTTGCCGGTATACCCACCCGCAAGTTGGCAGTAGCCCTGTTACCTTTCTTCATTTTTGGTATTTCGTATGATTGGATGCGTGTATTTCCCAATTACGAAGTAAATCCTATTGATGTGGCAGGAATCTATAATCTGGAGAAATCCTGGTTTGGTATCAATGATAATGGGAATCTTCTCATTCCCTGCGAATACTTCACATTGCACAACTGGAAATTTGCAGATTTCATGGCAGGTATCTTTTACCTGTGCTGGGTGCCTGTACCTATTGCATTTGGCATTTATCTCTATCTGAAAAAGGAGAGAAGCCTGTATCTGCGTTTCGCTATGGTGTTTTTATTTGTCAATCTGATAGGCTTTGCCGGTTATTATATTCATCCGGCTGCTCCACCCTGGTATGCTATTAACTATGGGATGGAAGCGATTCTGAATACTCCGGGCAATGTGGCGGGGCTGGGTCGTTTTGATGAACTGACCGGCTTGTCTGTTTTCCAGTCTATCTACGGGCGCAATGCCAATGTATTTGCTGCCGTACCTTCTTTGCATGCTGCTTATATGGTGATTCCGCTCTATTATGCTATCGTGCGGAAATCCAGTAAAATGCTGATTGCTCTTTTTGCCATTATTTTGGTAGGTATCTGGTGTACGGCTGTCTATTCGTCGCATCATTATATTATTGATGTATTACTGGGAATCTTTTGTGCTTTGCTTGGTATCCTGGTTTTTGAAAAAGGACTCATGAAGACAAGAGGGTTCAAACGCTTCTTTGAACGATATTATAACTATATCAAATAAAAAAGATGTAATCTGTAGTGGATAAGTTATCGGCACATAGTCACTGAAACTCAAATGAAAAATAAATATCGTAATATATTTCTTGGTTTCGGCATTATCGCTGTTGTTATTATGCTTTTCACTTTTGATATGTCTTATGAAGAACTGTGGAGCAGCTTAAAACGTGCCGGTTATTATCTGCCGCTCGTTTTGCTGCTCTGGTTGTTTATATACCTTATCAATACCCTGTCATGGTATATCATCATACGTAGTGGTGGTGAGCGGGGAGGGCTTACTTTCACCCGTTTGTATAAGTTTACGGTTTCCGGCTTTGCTCTTAATTATGTTACTCCTGTGGGATTGATGGGTGGTGAGCCTTATCGTATTATGGAACTGACTCCTTATATTGGTGTAGAGCGTGCTACCTCTTCCGTGATTCTGTATGTAATGATGCATATCTTTTCTCATTTCTGCTTCTGGCTCAGTGCTGTCCTTATTTATGCTTTATTTTATCCGGTGGGTTGGGGAATGGGAATTGTGCTTACTCTGATCACCTTATTTTGTGTGTTGCTTGTTTCTCTTTTTGTGAAGGGGTACCGGCACGGGATGGCAGTGGCATGTGTTCGTTTCGGTAGTCATATCCCTTTTTTGAAAGATAAAGCCATTCGCTTTGCCGAAGCACATCAGGATAAGTTGGAAAATATTGATGGCCAGATAGCTCTGTTACATCAACAACGGAAAAGCACTTTTTATAGTGCATTATTTTTGGAATATACAGCCCGTATCGTTGGTTGTCTTGAAGTATGGCTTATTTTGAATGTACTCACCACAAATGTTAGTTTTATGAGCTGTATTCTTATTATGGCTTTCTCTTCTTTACTTGCTAATTTACTGTTTTTCCTGCCTATGCAGCTTGGAGGGCGTGAAGGAGGGTTTGCACTGGCGGTTGGCGGACTTTCTCTTTCGGGAGGATATGGCGTTTATACCGCTTTGATAACCCGAGTACGGGAACTTGTGTGGATTGTAATCGGCCTTGTGCTGATGAAAATAGGAAATTCTAAAAAATAAAATACAATGAATAATTTCATCTTTTACAGTCCTACCGAATTTGTATTCGGCAGAGACACAGAGGCACAAACCGGTGCTTTAGTGAAAAAGCAGGGTGCTAAGAAAGTAATGATTGTTTATGGTGGTGGCTCAGTGATACGTAGTGGATTGTTATCGCGCGTAGAGTCTTCACTCAAAGAGGTTGGGATTGAATATTGTATGCTGGGTGGTGTACAACCTAATCCTGTCGATATCAAAGTATACGAAGGCATTGAGCTTTGCCGGAGCGAGAGGGCAGACTTGTTACTCGCAGTAGGTGGTGGTTCGGTGATAGACACTGCCAAAGCCATCGCAGCAGGTGTGCCTTATAAAGGTGATTTTTGGGATTTCTATATTGGTAAAGCTAAGGTGACAGAGGCGTTGAGAGTGGCGGTTGTTCTAACCATCCCTGCTGCGGGAAGTGAAGGCTCCGGCAATACGGTAATTACAAAAACAGATGGTTTGCAGAAACTCAGTCTCCGCGTACCGGAATTATTACGCCCTGTTTTTGCTGTGATGAATCCTGAACTTACTTATACACTTCCTCCTTTCCAGACAGCTTGTGGTATTGCTGATATGATGGCCCATATTATGGAGCGCTATTTCACCAATACAAAAGAGGTGGAAATTGGTGATCGTCTTTGTGAGGGGACGCTTCTTACCATTATAAAAGAAGCAGCTATCGTTATGAAAGAACCGGAGAATTACGGTGCCCGTGCCAATCTGATGTGGTGTGGGAATATAGCACACAATGGCACGTGTGGGGTAGGTTGTGAAGAAGACTGGGCATCTCATTTTCTTGAACATGAAATCAGTGCCATTTATAATGTGACGCATGGTGCGGGACTTTCTGTCGTTTTTCCTGCCTGGATGACCTGGATGACTGAACATAATGTAGATAAGATAGCACAGTATGCCGTTCGTGTATGGAATGTTTCCGAAACGGATGATAAGAAAGCGGTTGCTTTAGAAGGTATTGTCCGGTTGAAATCTTTTTTCAAATCCATCGGATTGCCTGTTACTTTTAGTGAGTTGGGTATTGAGAATCCCGATATCGACCGTTTGGCAGATAGTCTGCATCGGAACAAAGGAGAACTGGTAGGCAATTATGTGAAGCTGACGAAAGAAGATAGTAAAGATATTTACCGGTTGGCTTTGTAAATAAAATGCCAATATACTTAGTATCCCGTTACATATATTCTAACCCATCATCAGATATATTGTAACGGGATACTGAGTATATAGTAATAAGAGAGCTATCGTTATTAAAAAACGATTTTTTAACAATAGAAAGTCTCAGTTTTAAAAGTACGTACTTTATAACTATAAAAGTACGTACTTAACATGCTGTTAATTAGTATTTTAATAGATGCTTAAATACGTACTTTTATAATCCTTGTTACGTAAGAGTGGGAGGAGTTACGAAAGATACATGATATAAATATACCGGACTTATGAATGTTGAAGAGTTTAGAGAATATTGCCTTTCATTGAAAGGCGTTTATGAAAAAATGCCGTTTCCCAATGTAGCAGATAAATATAGCCGGGATGTTCTTTGCTTTTATGTGGGAGATAAATGGTTTTGTTTTGTAAATATCGAGGTATTCGATTTTTGTTGTATCAAGTGTGATCCCAATGAATCGGTAGAATTGCAAGCCCAATATTCCGGGATAACTCCCGGTTGGCATATGAATAAGAAATATTGGATTAGTGTTTATTTCAATCAGGATGTACCGGATAATAAAATAAAAGAACTCGTAAAACGGTCGTATGATATTGTATTTCTTTCTCTCTCTAAAAAAGAGAAAGAAAGGTTGTAGAAGGTGTTCGTTTTACATATAAAATGCCAATATATGTACAGCCCCGTTACATCTCTTCTAATCGGATATATTGTAACGGAGCTGTAAGTGATGAAATTTTTATTCTCGCCAGTGTTCCGGTTTGAATAATGCATCTGCACATTTAATTCTGCCTTTTACCAACTCTTCATCTGTCAGTGCTTGCATCATCCAATATTCGGCATATTCTGCGGGTGTCGGGTTCGGGTATGGTGTGGTATAACCCATACCTTGGGCGTTTTGTATGAAACCATGTCGGGGATAATATTCCTTGTGTCCCAATACAAAGACAAGTTTGGTACCTTTTTCTTTCAGCATTTGTATCCCTTTGCGGATTAGTAACCCTCCAATTCCCTGTTTCTGAAAATCGGGTATTACAGCCAGTGGAGCAAGGATATGGATGAGTGGCTGAATTGTCGCTTCCTCAATCTCTGCCTTTGTAAACAGTATATGTCCGACTGGTTTTCCATTATATCGGGCAAGTAATGACAAACGGGGCTCTGCACTTGGATCTTTTAATGCATTATATCCTTTAAGTAATCGTGTTGTCCTGTCTTGCGCAGGTATTCAACACGAAAACTACTATTGGATGGGCAGTCGGTTGGTTTTCATATCCTGCCGAATTTATTTAAGCTTGTCGTACTGTTCGTCGGTCACAGGTTCGAGCCATTCATTGGATGTATTCTCGCCGGGAACTTCGAATGCCAGATGGGCGAACCAACTGTCAGCAGCTGCTCCGTGCCAGTGTTTCACACCCGCAGGTATATGAATGACCGTTCCGGGAAGAATCTCTACTGCCGGCTTACCCTCTTCTTGATACCAACCACGACCGGCTACGCCGATAAGCATCTGACCACCGCCTTTTGATGCCTTGTGAATATGCCAGTTGTTGCGGCAACGTGGTTCGAACGTGACGTTGGAGATGTTTACCTGTTCTTGTGAAATCGGTGCGAGGTAGCTGTTACCGATGAAATACTGTGCGTATGCTGTGTTCGGTTCGCCGATAGGAAAAATCATTTCGTGCTGGAATGCCGCTTTCGCATCGTTGCCCGTCGTATCTTCGGCCCACACCTCTTTGGCTAATCGGAAAGCAGCCCATGCTTTGGGCCATCCCGCATAAAAGCCTATGTGCGTGATAATTTCAGCAATCTCCGTTCGGGTGATACCGTTGTTTTTCGCCGACTGGAGATGGAATGTCAATGAACTGTCTGTGATGCCTTGACTGATGAGTGATGTAATTGTTACTAAACTGCGGTCACGCAGGCCGAGTTTGTTGGTGCGGCTCCATACCTCGCCGAAGAGGACATCATCGTTGAGTTCCGCGAATTTTGGGGCAAACTCTCCTAATTGGTTGCGCCCTGCTGTCTGTACTATCTTTTCTTGTGCCATAACAGTAAGTGTTAAAATGTTGAATACTGAAAATAAAAGGAGTTTATTCATAATCGTTTCGTTTATTGGATGAAATTAGATGGATTGAGCGGCATCTGGTCGGAGAGAGGAAGGTACGTTCCTGCGGGCAATAGGGAACGAAGCCGATACCCAACTTCTCGAGCATATTAAAAAATGTCTGCGATCCATAGTGAATTTAATTTAGAATCCTATTTGTTTCTGCTGCTCGGTATTATAGCGGTCGCCTACTACAGGAATGGCGGCAACGGCATCTTCCAGTTCTTTCCACTCTTCTGTTGGAATATTGAAGTCGAGCGTGTGTAGGTTTTCTTCCAGATGTGCGAGCTTCGTTGTTCCCGGAATAGGCACAATCCAGGGGGCTTTCTGCAACAGCCATCCGAGGGCTACCTGTGAGGAAGTCATACCGCGTGTACGTCCAAACTGCTGCAGTACATTCACGATACGCATATTGGCACGCATGGCTTCCGGTTGAAAGCGGGGCAAGGTCTGGCGGTTGTCATTGTTTGGGTCGAACACTGTGTATTCGTTAATGCAACCTCCCAGAAAGCCACGGTTCAACGGACTGTAAGGTACGAAACCGATACCCAGTTCACGGCATACGTTCAACACACCGTTTTCCTCAACGAGACGGTGCATCAGGTGGTATTCGCTTTGGATGGCGGTAAGCGGCTGGATGGAGTGTGCCTTGCGGATGGTTTCCGTACTTACTTCGCATAGACCCCACCGCTGAATTTTTCCTTCTTTTATCAGATCAGAAATCGTTCCTGCAACATCTTCAATAGGCACGTTTCTGTCAAAACGATGTTGGTAGAAAAGCGGAATGGAATCGATGCGCAGGCGGCGTAATGATTCCTCGCAGTAGCGGCGGATTGTCTCCGGACGACTATCCTGACGGCCCGTACCTTTCCCTTCGATTACTTCGTGTCCGAATTTGGTCGTTACACTGATCCGGTCCTTGAATCCTGAGAGTGCTTCACCCGCCAATACTTCGTTAGTCAGTGGACCATAGATGATGGCCGTATCGAAGAGAGTGACTCCACGATCCACAGCTTCATGCAAGAGCCGGATACATTCTTTGCGGTCGGGATGCTGACTGCGGTTGTAGGTCATACCCATCACCCCGAATCCGAGAGTAGATACTTCCATGGCAGTATGACCGCTACCGAGCGTGCGATGCTGCATCTTTTGGGGGATTGTGGGAGATGTGTTCCCTCCGTTAAGGGTAACATTGGCCGCTTTTACCTTATTGATTGTAGGTTGTATCGTTAATGTTGCACCTATGGCAGCCGCCGTTTTCAGAAAACCACGGCGGCTGATCCCTTCTTGTTTATTCTTGTTTTTCATTGTGATTCTTGTTTTATAAGTTTAATGTATTGAAAAAGCGCCGTCCACCAACAAGGCATGACCATCATCCACGAAACTAGCCTGCGGGCTGCATAGCCACAATACGGCATTGGCGATTTCTTCGGGCTTGCCAAGACGACCGGCCGGAATATCGCGTATCAGTTCTTCTTCCAGGTCTGGATTACGGCGCATGAGTTCTTCAGCCATTGGAGTACGGATAGCTCCCGGACAAATGGCATTGATGCGGATACCTTTGGCTGCATAGTCTATGGCAGCGGTACGGGTCAGTCCGATAACGGCATGCTTACAAGCGATATAGGCAGCCTGTCCCGGAAATCCCGTTACACCGCCCTGTGATGAGGTATTGACAATGGCTCCGCCGCCTTGTTTCAGCATTTGGATAATCTCGTAGCGCATGCAGTTCCACACGCCTTTTAGATCAACGGCTACCGTACGGTCGAATTCTTCGTCGGTAATTTCGGCCATCGGTCGTTGTGGAGTCTGAATACCGGCATTGTTCAGCGCAGCATCCAAACGGCCATAAGTTGTAACAATCCAATCGATCATCTCTTTCACTGCCTGCGTGTCCGATACGTCGCAACCGTAGGCGATTACCTTGTGTCCTTCATTTATAAGTTTCCGGGCTTGCTCTTCCGGTTTGTTGATATCGACCATAATCGTCATTGCACCTGTTTTTGCAAATGCTTCGGAGCAGGCTAAACCGATACCTGCCGCAGCACCGGTAATCATTACCACTTTTTCTTTCATTGTTTCCATGATGCTCTGTTTTAATATTCTGATGCAAAGGTAAACGAAGAGCCTCGCAGTGACTTTGCTGCGAGGCTCAATTTACTTTGTTATGAAGTTCATTTCATAATTTGTTCCGGCTATATCCGATTTAAATCGCGCTGGGGGCATAACCGTATGTTTCTTTATAGACTTTAGAGAAATGCGAAAGATTCTTGAAACCGACATCGAAACAGGCTTCCGTAACTTTTTTCTTGCCGGATTTTATCAAATCGTGCGCTGCTTCCAAACGTCGCCTGATGATCCATTTCTGTGGAGTAAGTTCGCTTATTTTAGCGAAATCGCGTTTGAAAGTTGCCAGGCTACGTCCCGTGTAACCGGCGATCTTCTCCATCGAAAGGTCGTACATATAGTTTTCGTTCAGGTAATCGAGAATGTCTATTTTCCACGGATCGACGAAGTCGAACAAAGAGGCATAGAGATTTTTGTCTGTATTGAGCAAAACATAAGTTCCTTCGATCATTTTCAGTTTCAATACATCATCGGATGGTTTTACTCCCGAATCGAAATATGGGATGACCGACTCGAACAAGCTACGGATGTCTGGCCGATTATTCGGCAACACGCGCAGGCTCACTTTCTCGCGTTTCGATTCCACCGGAATATCATTTTTGTCGAGCGTCTGATAAAATTCCCTCAAAAAAGGTCTCGTGAATTTCAATACGATAGAACGATAAGGATTGTTCTTATTGGCATGTTTTTGTAACCACATCCAGTTATCCCGTCTCATAAAGGCACACTCGCCCGGATGCAGAACTGTTCTTTGTCCGCGTTCTTCAATTTCCAGTTCACCGGAACACAGGTAAATGAGCGTGTGTTCCCGGTTTTCGTGGGCACATCCCCGGTCATCGGTGAAATAACTCGCTATAAGTACATTCGAGCAATCGAATACATTCAGTCGTTCCATATTAATCCTTTTATTTTTTGCAAAAATAGGGATTTATATTCTCTTATATTTTGTTGTAAAGCTCATTTTTTTGATGATTTTGTATATTGTGGCAATAGGATGATGTTTCCATCATTTTTCTTTGCTGATTCCAATGGGGGGATAGCTATATCCAGACAGAGTGGATGCCGTACTTTGGGGAGATTATGCATTCGGGTGGGGTAAATCCTGATATAGACAATTGGGGTATTCTATTATGGGTACAAATAACGCGGATAAAATCAGATTTAGTTCATCCGGTAAATACATAGTTGTCAAAAAAGTAATTATAAGAATCCCTTAAAAGGAAATATAAGTTTAGAATGTGAATGTTTATACTTATGTAATCAGCTGATTTATAGTGAATATAAGAATTATTGTTGGCGATACTAATCAATATCAGATTTTGAAATATAAAAAGATATATTGATTATAGTGAACGTATAAAGTTTTTATTGATTTTTTATATCCTCTCGTGAAGTAGCTTGTCTATTTGTTTTTTATTCAAAAGAAAAGGCGACTCGTTTTCCGGGTCGCCTTTATCTTTTACTTAATCTCGATTTCTTCTTTCATGTCAATCTCTTCTCCATGGGAATCGTAGAATACGTATTCCAGGAAAGCGAGTTTTTGACTCGGAATAATCTTAATACCAAATCCATACTTCATCTGCCATTTGCGTTTCAGAGAAACGAGTCCCTGATTGATGTATGCAGCGATATACGGATGGATGTGTAACGAGAATTTCTTTATCTTCAGTTTATTGACCAGATAATCAATTTTACTCTCCAGAGTGTCCGTGAATAGGATGGACGACTTGATAGTTCCTTTGCCAAAACAGGTAGGACAGGTTTCCATCGTGTTTACGTCCATAGCAGGACGTACACGTTGCCGGGTAATCTGCATCAGACCGAATTTGCTGAGCGGCAGAATATTGTGGCGTGCCCTGTCTTTTTGCATATTGGCACACATGCGTTCGTAAAGCTTTTGACGGTTTTCGGCTTCATTCATATCAATGAAGTCTACAACAATGATACCACCCATATCTCTTAGTCTCAATTGGCGTGCCAGCTCATCGGCGGCCCCCAGATTTACTTCGAGTGCGTTACCTTCCTGCCCGTTGGCATTCTTGGTGCGGTTACCGCTGTTCACGTCTACTACGTGAAGCGCCTCAGTGTGCTCAATAATCAGGTAGGCACCACTCTTGTAAGAAATAGTTTTACCAAAAGATGACTTGATCTGCTTGGTGATACCGAAATTGTCATAAATGGGAAGCTGACCCTTGTACAGTTTTACGATCTCTGCCCGGTCGGGGGCAATGAGAGTGACGTAATCTTTTATTTCGTTGTATACCGCCTCGTTATTGACGTAGATGTTTTCAAAAGAAGGGTTAAAGAGATCACGCAACAGCCCTACGGCACGGCTTGTCTCTTCATAAATCAACGTCGGGAACTTGGTAGCTTTCTGTACCTTGGTGATTGCGTCTTCCCAGTGTTTAATCAATACTTTAAGCTCTCCGTCGAGTTCGGCAACGCGTTTCCCTTCGGCTACAGTACGAACAATGACACCGAAGTTTTTCGGTTTGATGCTCATTAACAATTGCTTGAGGCGTGCACGCTCTTCGCTCGATTTAATTTTTTGTGAAACAGAAACCTTATCATTGAAAGGAATTAATACCAGATATCTTCCAGCAAATGAAAGTTCGGAAGTTAATCTTGGTCCTTTGGTGGAGATGGGTTCCTTTACGATCTGCACCACTACTTCTTGTCCTACCTTTAATGTGTTGGCTACTGTGCCATCTTTATCAAGATCGGGAAGCAGGGTTGCTTTAGAAATGGAGTTGAGTTTTTTCTTGTCGCTTAAAGTTTGTTTTACGAACTTTTCGAGTGAATTGAATTGAGGACCCAGGTCTAAATAATGAAGGAAAGCATCTTTCTCGTAACCAACATCTACAAAGCAGGCATTTAGTCCGGGCATCAATTTCTTGACGCGGCCCAAATACATATTACCCACTGAAAAGGAAATATTTCTTCCTTCACTTTGAAGTTCCACCAGGCTCTTGTCCTCGAGCAGGGCGATGGAGACCTCTTTGGGCTGTACGTCTACTACTAGTTCGCTTGTCACAATTGTTTCCTAATTATTTATTTTTAAAAAATGAACAAATAAATTGAGCTCTTGTTCATTGGAGTCGGGCATTTAAACAAAGAACAAACTCGAAAGACATTTGCTTCACAAGTTTGTTCTTTATTTCTGTCCGATACAGACTAAAAATTACTTTTTGCTTTTATGTCTGTTCTTTCTTAGTCTTTTTTTACGCTTGTGCGTAGACATTTTATGTCTTTTTTTCTTCTTTCCGCTTGGCATAGCTTCAAAATTTTATGGTTAATACTCTTGTTTATTATTTCTTTACCGCGATTGTAAATGTCTTCGCTGGCTTAAATGCCGGAATATTATGTTCTGGGATAATAATTGTAGTATTTTTAGAAATATTACGAGCTGTTTTCTGAGCTCTTTTCTTTACTACGAAGCTACCAAATCCACGAAGGTAAACATTCTCATCTTTCGCCAAAGAATCTTTTACTGCGTCCATAAACGCTTCAACAGTTGTCAATACTGCTACTTTGTCAATTCCGGTGTTCTTTGCAATTTCGTTTACAATATCTGCTTTAGTCATTTTTCCTTAAAAAAAATATTATTACTATGTTCTTTCTAATTTTTTGGACTGCAAATATATAGCTTTTTAAGCTCTCAAAAAAATATATTCTGAACAATTTTATAAAAAAGTCTCTTCCTTAAGTTTTGTTAGATTTAAAAAGAGCTACTTTTGTACACGAATTGCGGTTCTGATGTACCAATATGCCAATGTATTAGTTGGCTATGAGGTGCATTAATAAGGCAAATAACGTATTTTTTACGTTGCTATATTAATACATTATTTTAATGAATAACTTCAGCGAAACACTAATAAACTGGTATCACGAACATAAACGTGACTTACCCTGGAGGGAGTCTTCTGATCCTTACCTGATATGGATTTCTGAAATCATTTTGCAACAGACAAGGGTTGTACAAGGGTATGATTATTTTGTGCGTTTTATTGAACGCTTCCCTGATGTGAAGACACTTGCCGAAGCTGATGAAGATGAGGTAATGAAGTTCTGGCAGGGACTGGGATATTATTCCCGTGCACGCAATCTTCATGCTGCTGCCCGTAGTATGAATGGGGTATTTCCTAACACTTATTCGGGAGTATTGGGCTTGAAGGGAGTAGGAGAGTATACGGCAGCTGCCATTTGTTCCTTTGCTTATAATATGCCTTATGCGGTGGTCGATGGTAATGTATATCGGGTATTGTCGCGTTATCTTGGGATTGAAACTGCTATAGACTCTACGGAAGGGAAAAAACTATTTGCTTCGTTGGCCGGTGAATTGTTGGATAAGACTCAGCCGGCTATTTATAATCAGGCTATTATGGATTTTGGGGCGATACAGTGTACTCCGCAAGCTCCGGCTTGCCTGTTTTGCCCATTAGCAGATGGTTGTATGGCACTGGCGAAAGGGACAGTCCAGCAGCTTCCCGTAAAACAGCATAAGACAAAGACAACAAACCGTTATCTCAATTATATGTATGTACGTGCGGGTGCATATACTTTTATTAATAAACGGACGGAAAATGATATTTGGAAAAATCTCTTTGAATTGCCGTTGATAGAAACGGCAGAATCTGTTACAGAAGAGGCGTTCCTGGCTCTTCCGGAATTCACTGAATTATTCGTTGGAGGAGAAGTTCCTATGGTTCGTTTGGTCTGCCGGGATGTGAAACATGTGCTTTCTCACCGGGTGCTTTATGCTAATTTCTATGAAGTTAGCTTGCCGGAAGATACTGTTTCTTTCTCTTCTTACCTGAAAGTGAGGATTGACGAGTTAGAGCAATATGCCGTGCCCAAATTGATACATGCTTTCCTGGAGAAATATGTATAAAAACTTGTTTGGTGTTGTATTTCTGTTTAATTTTGGCACAAAATAATATAAATATAGAATGATATGTCAGTAAATAAAGTGATATTGTTAGGAAATGTTGGTAAAGACCCGGAGGTTAGATATCTGGATACAGGTATTGCTGTGGCAACTTTTCCTTTAGCTACTACCGACCGTGCATATACTTTGGCTAACGGAACGCAAGTGCCCGAAAGAACAGAGTGGCACAATCTTGTGTTGTGGCGTGGACTGGCAGAAACGGCAGAGAAATATGTTCACAAAGGTGATAAGCTTTATATTGAAGGAAAAATAAGAAGCCGTTCTTACGACGATCAGACGGGTGCCAAGCGGTATATTACAGAAATATTCGTAGATAATATGGAGATGTTGACTCCTAAGAATACTGCACCAGGTGCTTCTTCATATACTCCGGCAGCTCAGCAGGGTGCACCGACTGTGCAGCCACAGCAATCGCAAGCTAACCCTATACAGAATAATCCGGCAGATGATTTGCCGTTCTAAATTGACAGTTGATAATTGATAATTGACAATTGGCTGCACATCATGCTGCATCATAACTGTCAATTATCAATTGTCCACTGTCAACTAAATAATTGTTTAACTAAAACCCAGGATTTTGGACCCAGACGCTTATTTATGCCATTTGGCAGACATTTTTAACGGTATAACCGTAAACCCACCTTCCTTTTCGGCAATTGTAGCTATTATTTTGGCCGGTGTGCTTTTGCTCGCCTCCGGTTTTGCTTCTGCATCAGAAATAGCTTTTTTTTCATTATCTCCTTCCGACCTCAATGAAATAGAGTCACGTAATCATCCCTCGGATGAGAAAATCAGTAGTTTGCTTGGAAATTCAGAGAGCTTGCTGGCAACTGTACTGATCACCAATAATTTTGTTAATGTGACGATAATTATGCTCTGCAATTTCTTTTTCATGAATGTTTTTATTTTTCATTCACCTGTTGCGGAGTTTTTGATATTAACAGTAATCCTAACTTTTCTGTTGTTACTTTTTGGTGAGATTATGCCAAAGATTTATTCGGCACAGAAAACATTGGCTTTTTGTCGTTTTGCCGCTCCGGGCATTTATCTGTTGCGCAAAGTCTTTAGGCCGATTTCTGCAGTGCTGGTACGTTCTACTACTTTTTTGAATAAACATTTTACGCGTAAGAATCATAATATCTCGGTTGACGAACTCTCACAGGCATTGGAACTGACTGATAAAGCCGAACTTTCTGAGGAAAACAACATACTCGAAGGTATTATTCGCTTTGGAGGTGAGACAGCAAAGGAGGTGATGACTTCCCGCCTGGATGTGGTAGACCTTGACATACGTACTTCGTTTAAGGACGTGATGAAATGTATTGTAGATAATGCTTATTCGCGTATTCCTATTTATTCCGGTTCCCGTGATAACATAAAAGGAGTGCTTTATATAAAAGATCTTTTACCTCATGTCAACAAGGGTGATAATTTTCGTTGGCAGTCTCTGATTCGTCCGGCTTACTTTGTGCCTGAAACAAAGATGATAGATGATCTTTTACGTGATTTTCAGGCTAATAAGATACATATTGCCATTGTGGTTGATGAATTTGGAGGAACTTCCGGCATTGTAACAATGGAGGATATTATCGAAGAGATTGTAGGTGAGATTCATGATGAATATGACGATGAAGAGCGTACTTACGCTGTACTGAATGATCATACGTGGGTTTTTGAGGCCAAGACTCAGTTGAGTGATTTCTATAAGATCACAAAACTTGATGAAGATGATTTTGAAAGAGTGGTTGGTGATGCTGATACATTAGCGGGGCTTTTACTTGAGATAAAAGGGGAGTTCCCTGCACTTCATGAAAAGGTTTCTTATCTGAACTATGAGTTTGAAGTACTTGAGATGGATAATCGCCGCATTTTGAAAGTTAAATTTATCATCAACCAACCTCAAACAGAAGAGGATGCATAATTATGGCATTATTTCTGCAGCATAGAGAGCCTTCTTTCCAATGGGGAATCTGGAAGATGGAGGAACCGATAGAGGTTTTACTTGGTTTGCTTCCGGAGAGAGCGTATTACGAAGAGGAGTTACAGCGTTTTAATGCTCCGCACCGTAAACAGGAATGGCTTTCTGTCCGTGCGTTACTATTCCACTTGGTGGGTGTGCATAAAGAGGTGTGTTACGAACCAAGTGGAAAACCTTATCTGGCAGATGACTCTTATTTTATCAGTATCTCACATACTAAAGGTTACGTAGCTGTTATCTTGAGTGAAGAGAAACCGGTAGGTATTGATATTGAGCAATATAGCCGGCGTGTATACAAAGTGGCGCATAAGTATATGCGGGAGGATGAACAGCTCGTTTCTTATGGGGAAGATGATACCTGGAGCCTTCTGTTGCATTGGTCAGCCAAAGAAGTCATGTTCAAGTGTATGAATACTCCCGAAGTAGACTTTCGGGAACATTTGCATATCGAACCTTTTACAACAGAGCAACAAGGCGTTCTTCTGGCTCACGAATATAGAACGGAGCAACGGCGTAACTTCCGGATTCATTATCTGATTCATCCTGAGTTTGTGATGACTTGGCAGATTGATTAAATATAAAAAAACAGAATACTATGAAACTAAAACACTGCTTAAGTACTATTCTTTTCCTGATGCCCATTTGGGTTGTAGCTCAGAATAGTCCGGTTACGATTACTTACGAACGTTCGGGAAAAGGAGAGGTGACTTTTTATGCTGATAATATATCATATACTCCCTATACGGTTGCTTTGACCTTTACCCGTTTGAGTGGTACCCTCTCTCTTCAGGAAGGAGATATCCATAAGGCAACCGCATTCTCTCGTAGAAAAACACGATTACTGACCTTGAAGCCGGTTACAGAAAATGCAGGTATAGGTTTCTCTTATCGTTCTAATATCACTAAAGGCGACTGGCACGCTAAAACGGATACTAATTTTGTATATCTCTTTCCGCTTACAGAAGGCAAACGGGTACGTATGAACCACATGGTCTCTTTGGAAAAGGTGCTGGGTAGTGATGATAAATCCCGGCTTACAGGCATCTCATTTCAGACTGCCGATGGAGATACTATCGTAGCTGCTCGTCGTGGCATTGTAACCGAAGTACAAGATAATTCAGCTTCAGAAGCAGAGCATAAGAGCTTTAGTGCAAAAGAGAATTTTGTAGAGATATGCCAGGATGATGGTACTTTTGCCCGTTATATCTTGTTTCGTGATAATGGTATTTTGGTCTCTCCGGGAGATCAGGTTATCCCCGGACAACCTCTTGGAATCATTGGCGGGAGTAATTATGAACGAGGTTCACATCTGCGTTTTAGTATCTATTGTCCTGACATGCGTAAGTTCACGTTTGTTCCCTGTTTTTATCTTTCTCCGGGGAAGACGGGTAAACCGGCTGTTGGAGAACTCTATGTTTCTGAACACCCTCAAGAGATTATCATGCAGGAGATGAGTAAGAAGGAGAAGAAAAAATATATGGAGGAGCATTAAAGGCCAGAGTATGCTGAAGGTAAAATTAGCTATTCATAAAACGCAGATTTACTCAGATTTACGCAAATGTTAATTGGATTTGCGATAATTTGCGTAAATCTGCGTTTCTAAAATTACACATTTGTTACTTTAGCAGACTTTCTATATAGTTTCCTTTTCTATTTATTTTTATTCATTTTATAACTTAATGCTCCCGAAGGGCATTTTTTGATCTGTGCAATCAATTCTTCTGTGGTTGCGTTTTCAATTTGTATCCACGGTCTTTCTTTGGGGTGGTATACATTAGGTAACATTTTTACGCAAATACCTGCATGCTGGCAAAGTTCAGGTTGCCATATAATGGTCATTTCACCATTTGAATATTCTATTTTCTTTCCCATATCTTTTTAATTTTTATTGAATATGAAAACCTTTCATTACGATACGTCTCCATTCCGGATGTTTGTGAATATATCCGGCTACAAACGGACAAAGTGGCACCAGACGTAAGTCTTTTTGTTCGATGTCTTTTAGTGCTTTCTCTACCAACTGGGAGCCTATTCCTTTACCTCCCAAAGCTCGTGGAACTTCAGTATGAGTCAGGTATATTTCTCCGTTCGGGGTCTTTATATATTCTATTTTGGCGATGTGGCCATCAATGCGAAACTCGTATCTTCTATTTTCTTCATTGTCAATGAGTTCATAATCTTCTGCCATAATTTTCTACGTTAATTGTTTAATATATATTTTATAAACAGATTATCCGGAGTTTTTGTTTGTCTCTTCTTTAGAAATTTATACATTTGGAAGATAGTATCAATTTAAAAACAAAACGACTATGGGAGTACAGAAACAAAACGGTTTTTGGGATGTGGTATTGAAACAAATAAATGATAAGTTGACGCAGATGCTTGAAAAACTGAATACAGAATTTGAGTGCGAATGCCTTCGTCATTATTTGATAGGAAAAGGAGAGACGATGGTACTTTCTGACGAAATTTTTCAGAAGGTAGCTGCTCATGCAGAACCTCAGTTTGCAGCCGGAAAAGGGATTGGATCTATTTCTTATGTTACGATCAATGGAGTGAAATATCGTTCGCAGGCGATTTCATTTTATGATAATACCGATTTTGATTATGCTTTTGGATGCTCTACTGTTTACTTTAATGCCGAAGGAAAGGCAGTTGGATTCAGAGATATCTATGATTTTGATGCGGCAGGGCATCGTAAAGAAATGGAAGAGAAGTTGACTGAGTTGATGGGGATTATTGGAAAATTCTTAAAGGCTCAGCCGTATGATATCGTTTATGGAACGTATCAATAATATGCCAATATGCTAATGTGCCAATGTGCCAATTAGCTGCGCTGTCACGCCGCATGGTAATTGGCACATTAGCACATTATTATAATCTTTCCAGTTGTACAGTGAAGTGCCTCATTAATGGAGCTTCCCATGCAATACGTACTCCACGTGTTACGTTTTCTCTGCGATCGTATACATTCTTTAATGCGGCGGCAATCACATCCATATGATTGTCAGTATATACACGACGGGGGATAGCAAGGCGTAACAGATCCAATCCGTTGAAGCGATTCTGTCGGGTTACCGGATCACGGTCTGCCAGCAGGTATCCTATTTCGCATCCACGGATACCGGCTTCCAGGTATAATTCAATCGTTAGTGTTTGCGCCGGAAACTCTTCTTTCGGTACGCAGGTCAGTACCTTCGGAGCATCTACAAAGATGGCATGCCCTCCGGCAGGACGCTGGTAAGGGATACCATATTCATCCAGTTTCTTTGCGAGGTATTGCACCTGATGGATACGAGTTTCAAGATTATCGAATTCAGTGTTTTCATCCAGACCGATAGCAAGAGCATTCATATCGCGTCCGTTCATTCCTCCATACGTAAGATACCCCTCATATTGTACACAGAAGCCTTTTGCTCCTTCATACCATTCTTTACGACGGGTGGCAATAAAGCCTCCCATATTTACGATACCGTCTTTCTTGGCACTCATGGTCATACCATCTGCTAAGTCAAACATTTCGCGTGTGATCTTTTTGATTGTTTTATTCCCATATCCCTCTTCACGCGTTTTGATAAAGTAGGCATTTTCGGCAAAGCGGGCTGAATCGAAAAGTACCGGTTTATTATATTTGTCGGCCAAAGCACGTACTTCCCGTAAGTTTTGCATAGAAACGGGCTGTCCGCCGGCTGTGTTATTGGTGATGGTTACTATGATAAAGGGAATTCGGTCGGCATGTTCCTGTAAGGCTTTCTCTAACTTGGCAGGATCTACGTTCCCTTTAAAGGGAATTTCCAGTTGTGTTTGCTTCGCTTCATCAATCGTGCAATCCAGTGCGAGGGCTTTGCGTCCTTCGATATGACCTTTGGTAGTATCGAAGTGTGAATTTCCCGGTACGATATCTCCTTCGTGTACAAGATAAGAGAATAGTACATTTTCAGCAGCACGTCCCTGATGGGTAGGAATAATATATTCGAATCCTGTTAACTGGGTGATTTTGTCTTTTAGCTTGAAGAATGAGGAAGCTCCGGCATAGCTCTCGTCTCCTAACATCATTCCTGCCCATTGGCGATCACTCATAGCTCCGGTACCGGAGTCGGTGATGAGGTCAATATAGACTTGTTCGGCTTTTAGTTGAAATACATTGTAGTGTGCCTCTTTTATCCATTGCTCACGTTCCTGACGGGTGCTTTTGCGGATGGGCTCTACCATTTTAATTTTCCATGATTCAGCAAAAGGTAATTTCATTTCCTTAGATATTTGGTTTTACTTGCCGAATTTACTGTTTTACTTTGATATAGGCAATGAAATACTGACTTTTTGATAGGATGGGGTAATAAAAAATACCTGTTGCATTTGGAGTGAATGCAATAGGTACTTGACATGGAATTGAAATTCTATTAAACCTGTACACCGGATGCAGGTGTACGATAACGAAAGAACTTTTAGGCTGGGAAATGCATAAATCATAATAAAAAAGTTCGCAATATTTGCGAATGCAGGTAAATGGTGTTATATTTGTATTTGTAAAGCTAATCGATATGGAGATAATTTTTGATAAGGAGTATTTACGAGATTTATATATCACAGGAAAGGCGGATAAAAAACACCGTTTTCAACCGCAGATTATTCGTAAGTATATTCGCATCATTGATTTGATGATTGAAAAAGCTGATGTAACGGCTCTCGCACAATATAATTCGCTGAATTATGAGAAATTAAAAGGTGATAAAGCGGGATTATCCTCGGTAAGGGTGAACGATCAATATCGTATCGAGTTCGAAGAACAAATCAAGGATGGCGAAATTATCGCAACAATATGCAGCATAACAGAATTGTCGAATCATTATAAATAGGAGGAACAGATATGAGTACTACCAAACAAGAGATTAACCCTCAAATGATTGCGAACAATCTTACTCCCGCATACCCGACACATCCGGGTGAGATTTTGAAAGATGAAATCGAGTATAGAGGAATATCGCAACGAAAGCTGGCAGAGCAAATGGGGTTGGCATATTCCGTTTTGAACGAGATATTGAATGCCCGTCGTCCAATGACGGAAAAAACTGCATTACTCTTTGAAGCCGCCTTAGGGATTGAAGCAGAACCGTTGATGCGCTTACAGTTGAAATATAATATGCAAACCACTCGTAAAGATGAAACGTTTATGAAGCGGTTGGCGCAAGTACGCAAAATAGCTGCGGCTCTTTAATAATAAGAATTGTGGCTTTACTTTATTATTCACATTCCTGAGGGTGCTTTTACGGATGGGCTTTATCATTTTATTTTCTATGATTCAGCAAAAGGTAATTTCATTTCTTTAGATATTTGGTTTTACTTGCTGAAATTAGTGCTTTTCTTTTTCATGTGCAATGAATTTATGTCTTTTTGTTGGAGTAAAGTGCTTTTAGATATGTTTCGGTACGGAAAATCTGTAAGGTGTGAAGCTTTAAAAGAGAATATGGAAAGTGAATAATTGATTATAGATTGCTCAACCATAATTGTTTTTCCAAATTTTAGGAAATTGGTATGTATGAATTTACGTTCTATTACTTTTTTCTATGATCAATATGGCTTTTTTATTTGAATCAACTTATTGGTATATTGTTTGTTTTGAATTATTGTGGAAGAGTAATTATCTTTTTTATCACAATATTTGTTTTCTAATTCTTGATAGCTTTGGTAAAATAGGGAAGAGTACACAAAACAGAAAATGTATGGACATGCATTTGATAGTAGTATGTAGACTATTGAATGTTGTAATATAAATTTAGTAAAAAGAAAAAAATAATGCTTATGTAATATGATGAAAAAATAATAGGAAGAAAATTATATTCCATTTTCTTCCTATTATTTTATCTATATATTTTCCCTAAGAAAGTATATGTTTTTGGGTTGAGTAATTATTAGATGTTATTAGAAGAAGAACACCAATAGAGCTTGTTATCATCAATTACAGTTGAGTCTTTGTAGAATTTAAGATCAAACGATGAAAGATATAAATTATTGGCAATGTTTTTTAGTCTGAAGTAATTGTTCCCATTTACAAACTCTATTTTCCAATGTTGGGTATTATTGTTCTTGTTAATTGTAATTTTGCAAGTATTATCTAGATATTCGTTTTCTCTTCTTTTCAATTTTATATAATCGTTTTCGAGTTCTAAAAGAAATAAACCTGTTTCATTGTATGGAGGTCTTAGATACATGATAGGAAGAAGAACTGTATTTCCTCCAGAGTTTGGGAATTCAGTTAAGAAACCTTTTCCGGATTCATTAGAATTGAATTTTGTGTAAGGTGATGTGAGAATTATTCCTATAGTATAATTAGTTTTTTTTAAGCGTAACGCTAATTCTATTTCTTTTTTCTTTGATAAATCATCAATAAATTCACTTAATAGATAAAATTTAGTATCAGGATTACCTATTCCTATTAATGATTCGGTCTCAGTTGTTACACTATTCATCCAACTTGCGTAATCAAAAGTTACATTATCTAAATCTCCATTAGCATTTTGACTTATTATAGATGTAATTACTTGAGAACCTCCTTGTGTCTTGATGTATATGTTCACATTTTTAAAGCTGTTAAATAACTTATTATCGTAATGTACATTTGCTGTAATTGATGACATTAAAAAGTTAGATGAAGCCTTAAAGTCTAATAATTGAGTAGATTCTGTACTTGTATATTTTCCGGTATAGAATGCTGAAAAATTACCACCTAATAAAATATCAGTCATAACATGAGTACCGTATTTTTCAAGTAAATCTTTACCGGATAAGTTTTTTAAATCAGATAAAAATTCATCAGTAAAAAAATATTTCAACCTTGAAGGTGTTGTATATGGCAAGGTTATTCGGCGAGTCATTTTTAGTGCATCTACTCTATAGAAGGCATCTCGATTTTCGCTTGTTCCGCCTGAATTTATTGTTGCTTCTAAATCTAAAGAAAATAAATTTAAATCTTTTGTTCCGACTTTTGCAGTGGCATTAATATTAAGGTTTTCAGTTAATGTTCTTACGGACGAACCATATACTGTTTTTGTTTCGGTTTTACCATGTAATAAAGACGTTTCTATTTTTGAAGGATTGAAAATAACTTCTTGTCCTGTTATTGGATCTCGTCCTAATCCTTTTTCTAATCGATCTAAATCTATTATTTTAGCTTTCGCATACAATGGATCTTTAAAATCAGAATAGAAACAATTGTATCCATATCCCAATAAATCATATACTCCATCGCCTGCACTTCGTGTAGTGGGAGTATTTTCTTTTTCAGTATTCAAATCTGTAATGATTTCATTGTCTGTACATGAGAAGATAAAAAAGGAGAGAAATAAGGTAGCAATAAATGTTTTCATAATTTAAATTGTTTATGTGTAAATGATATTCACTCTTAAGAGTGAATATCATAATAGTTTTTTATTTTTCGATGAGGGTGATGCCGTCAAGACAGAAAAAATTGGCAGTTCCCGGATCTGAAGAACTTGTAACAAAGTTTATTTTAACTGCATTTTTCAGAGATGACATATCAAACCATACCCAGTCTTTTATAGGCAAATCAGTATCCGTTTTATAGTCTGCCAATAGATATTCGAGTCTTCCTATCTCTTTATTTTCACTATTGTAACCAACTGCTATAGCTTTAAACCAACTTCCAGCTTTAAATTTTTTAGCATATCCGTCTCCTTCAGTCATACCTATATAAGCCCACGTACTGTTTGTGATCCAAGCACCTTTAATGCTGTATTTATCCGGATTATTGATAGTCATAAATGCAGAGTTTCCCCATTCTCCTTCCGAGCTATTAGCAGCCAGATATACTTTACCTATTTTGGCTTTTCCACAAATAGGAGCCGGGCTATTACCTGTTTCATTATCAGTTTTGTTGGTATAAGTAAATGAAGCAAAACTGTATCCGCTTCCCCAATCTGCATAGGAATGTTCAAATGTCGCCAGGCTTTGAGAATCTTTGAACGTGTCTTTTTGGAAATTTATGCCGTTAGGTTCGCTTGCGTTAGAGATGAATTCACTATTCTCTTCCGTTAGTTGATTTTCAAAGCTAATAGTTACTTCATTTTTTACTTCATCGTCATCATTGCTACATCCCCAAAATACAAATACTGATAACAGCATTAATAAAGATAATTTTTTCATCTTGTTGTTTTGATTTAATAATTTATTAATTGAGTTTATTTAATTGTCGAAATGTAAATCTTCCACCGTCATTATTTCCGTAGAGATTTCTCCCATTGGTCCGGCATCCTGATTGACTGCGGTATATATTTTCACAAAATCAATTTCGTCCAGCATCACTTTATTGCCATTGGCATCCACTGCCCAGTCTATTTTAAACTGAGACATTTTCGTACTGTTCGGATGATTATCTGCATATCCCCAGGCATAACAATAACCTACCCACATACCGTTTTCCTTCACAGCATTGTCTTTCAGGCGTGTTCCCCGGAAAGTAATTTCATTTTCTGCTATCCATGCCGGATAGTATGAAGCTTGCGTATGGAAACTGTTTCGGAGAATAAATCCGTCCTTCCCCTGATTATCCGTCCAACGTACATTTGTGTTCGCTGACTGAGGACGATGATAGGTAATTTCATATCCACGCGTTTCCGTATCTGTGCCATACTCACTTCCTGCCAGTTCATACCATTCGTCATCCGGCAGACCATTGCCATTCACATCTTTTGATACCAGTACAATACCCGGTTCGGCACTACCGCCCGGTTTGCCTGTGCTTGTGCCATACATGTTATACGAAGCATTGCCGTATACTTTAAAGTCATACTCACCTGACACATTGCGAATCGGTTGATTGAATCCCAATATGATGTTTCCTCCGAATCCACCCAACGAGAGTAGAAAGCGATTCTGTATTCGCTCGGTAGCATATTCCAATACTTGCTCGTAGGTGAATCCTTCTTTGTAAGCGGTAGTAGTGGTATTGGTATATTGTGACGGAGCGGGATGATATTCCAATACCTTATTGGCAAAAGCGGCAGCCCGGGGATCTTCAGTTGACCCACCCCCACTGCTTTGTGAACTCTTATCAGAGAAGGCTATTGCATTCGGGTTTTGTCCGATACTTTGAAGACTGTATTGTAGTTCTCCTTGCGGATTGAAACATAATACATCTCCACTCACCTGGTAGTTGTAGGCTTCCGTGATGTATACGTTTCCGCTATAAGGATTGATGCAAATACTGTAAGGAGTATGTATTTCCGTACCGTCTGTAATGAAGTTCTCACGCAGAGTGGTTTCTGTTTGCAGATTGAATACTTTTATCTGTGCCGTCTGTGTGCCGTAGTTGAAATTATATAAATACGCAAGCTGGTCATTAATGGCAAAGTTCATTACTTTCTCGTTGTAAACTTGTGCCACTTCATCGGTGGTCGTATTTATCTGTACGAAGTTATAGTCTCCTGTGCTAATATTTTCTCCACGGGTAGCTACATACACATGACCGTATTCGTCTGCTGCTATTTTACCGGGATTGGGGCCTACCTGTATTTTTTTGATTTCCTTAAAGGGGTCTGTGCTAACAACGGATACGGTATTATCCACGCCTGCTCCGTCCCAGTCAAGTCCTCCGGAGTTGGAAACATAGAGTTTATCTCCCTGTACACAGATGCCGTCCGGGTTTCGTCCTACCTTGACATAATCCTGAACGACGAGTGATGTCGTATCTATCCGTGCTACTGTTCCGTCGGACGAACATACATAGGCTTTGTCTTTGTGGAAAGTGATGTATCGCGGCTGTCGTGAACTACCGCTTTCCGTCAGCATTGGAATCTGCTTTAGCGAAAGCCCCGATTGTAAATCTATCACCTCTATCTGGCTCGAAACATTGACTACAATATAAAGTTTCTCTCCGTAAATGGCGAGGTCGTTGGCAGTATCACCCAGTCCGCGACGATTGAGGTTACGGAAATAATCCAGGTTCATTTGTCTGTCTTTGAACGAATAACGCATCAAAGTACTGTTGTTCAGATTGAAAAGTCCTTCGTTGAGTACATACATTTCGGATGTTCCGGTCTCTGTGACATTTCCGTTACCACCACCGGGTGTATCCTGATCGATCATGTCATCACAGGCATGCAGCAGCAGAGAGAAGAGCAGATATATAAGATATTTATAGTTCATCATGTGGATTGTTTAATAAGTAACTTTCAGCGTGGCACGTACCGAACGTCCCGGCATGGGGAAGTTTCGGATGATTTCATAATTCTTATCTAACAGGTTGAGTACTTCTACACTCAGTGACGTCTGGATGTTCCGGATTTTAAAATCACGGCTTGCCGACAGACTGTGATCACTATAACCATCCAGACGGTTTGCACTTCTGTTTTCTCCTTGTGTGTAGCGTTTCCCGGAAAAGAGGAAGGCATAGGAGAAATTGATCCAGGGAGTTTCTATACCTGCTTGTCCCGAACCCGATACGCGGGGCGTATAAGCAATCTGATGCTTGTAGGTTCTTTTTTGAGGTTCATTCACCGGGTCGGTAACGTCCAGTGCACGCTGGTACGTATAGTTTCCAGAGAGGTTAATACGTAGTTTTTCCATCGGCTGTAGCGTTATGTTTCCGGTAACGTCTACCCCTTTTATCTCCACCTTACCCAGATTGGTCATACTCCATACAAAGATATCTTTTGTGGGAGTGGCGATAATCTTATCCGACACCTTATTATAATAGGCATCTACTGTGGCAGAGAGATAGGGGAGGAATTCGGAAATGGCTCTGCTGTATGTGACTCCAATATTGTATTGCCGGGTATTTTCCGGGCGCAGATCTATATTTCCTATTTTCCCATAATATAAATCATTGAAGTTGGGCAGGCGGAAAATGTCCTTATAGAAAAAGCGAATTCGGAATTCCTCGCTGCTGAAAGGTTTGAATGAAGCACTTACATAGGGAGTTAGTTTACGGTGATTGCCTGCACTGGCTCCTTGCTGAGTTTTTTCATTAATCACTGTAGCGAGTGCCGAAGCTGAAAGCGTCAACCATTCATTTACGTATTTTCCGGCTACTACCGTCAGCCATGAGTAGCGTGTAGGATAGGCGAATTCGTGCAGGTTGGCATTGAGGGTATTGATACTTCCGTCTGTAGAGAGTGAAAACGAAAGATTGTCCAACGCCCGGAAGAGTGCCGATGCTGACAGATAGTATTCCTGTTGATAATAACTGTTATCCTGTTTGCCTTCTGAGTTATTGTAAGTAGGGTCCAGATAACGCTGGTAGCTCCAGTTCCATTTTGCTGAGGTCTGGAACACCCATTGGCGGTTAAATTCCTTTTTGTACTGGCTTTGCACAAAAACGTTTTTATCCCATAAGTGCTGTGCCGCGTAGTCATAATACAGTGAAGTGGCATTGGGTAACCCACGTGATGATTGATAGTAATATGCTTTCATCCGCCACTGTTCCGTCGCAGAGAAGTTTCCGAATAGTCCGGCTTCGGCACGTAAGTTTTCTACCTGCGTATTTTTTCTTTTCTCGCGGGAAGTCATATCATTTTTATCACCATAATAGAGTGTGAAAGGATATTGGCCATCTGCTGACATCCATTCGCTATTGGCAGAGAACGCCCATTTCTTACTTATTTTTTGCTCTATCATTAGAGAAGGATTGATCAGCCCCCACGAACCGGTTTTAAAAGAACCACTGATGTTTGTTTTTTTATTGTCATTGAATCGTGGAGTCAACGTCTGGATATTCAGTAACCCTGCGGATGCAAAGAAGCGTGCAGGTTGGAATATGTTGTCGCTTTGTCCATTGCTGAGCGATAACCGGTCTACATTGTCTAATGAGAAACGTCCGATATCAATTTGTCCCGTTTGACAATCCGTTAAAGTAATACCGTCATATCCTATGGCTGTATGCTGTGCTCCCAGGCTGCGTAGAGATATGGTTTTCAGTCCTCCGATACCACCATAATCTTTGATGGTTACTCCTGCGAAATGTTTCACAGCATCAGAGACCTGTAATGCATGCAGGTTTTTAAGTTCTTCTTTAGAAAAAACTTGTATGGGAGCTGTCGAACGTACTTCCCGTGTCTGGTAGCGGTCGGCAACAATCACTTCGGGGATCGAATAAATATGTGTGGTATCCACTTTTTGCTGCTGCGCAGAAAGCAGAGGAATATAGAAAAGGTAACAGGCAACTGTACCCCAGAGTTTATACTTAATGATCTGGCTCAATTTGTTCATCTCATTAGTTTTGCATTAAAATGTCCGGGCGAAATCCCTTCGGCCGGACATATAAATAAACTTGGCAGAGTTTATTAAAAAAAATATACTTTCTCTGAATCAGAGTGGTGAATGAAATGATGGATAGAACTTATCCGGCTCATTAGACTCAACGCTTTTTCCTCGAAAGCAATGAAAAAAGATTGCATGGCAGGTCTTCTGACTTGTTCCTGTTACGAACGCCTTCCCAGGATTTCCCCCAGTGGCTAAAGTGGTAGTTGTTCATAACATAATTCATTGGAACTTACAGCAGCGGGACTGTTCAGGATTTACACCTGATTCCCTTTTAATCGCATTCTTCCGAATAAGAAGAGGTTGCGAACCAATGCACGGCAAAGATAGGAAGAAAATTCAGAATAACAAAAATAATGTGGTAATATGCCAATGTGTCAATATGCCAATGTGCCAATTACCATACGGCGTGGCAACGCAGCCAATTGGCACATTGGCACATTAACACATTGGCACATAATTATTGCATTGGCAAATTATTATAGATAGCCTGTGCTGTAGCATCTTTCAGTAATACCTTTTTGTTGGCATCCAGTAGATAAAGGGTTGGAATGGCTTTCAGGTCGTAGAGATTTTTTGTTTTGATGGTGAATGATTTATCGTATCCGTTAATCCATTCGGCAGGGAATTCACTAAGGTGTTTTCTCCATTCATCCAGTTCCTCGTCAGGATAAAGAGAGAGAATGGCTAATTTTTTCTTTTTTATCAATTCGCTTACCATGGGAATACTTTTCAATGCTTCTATTGTTTCCGTACAGGCATGGCAACCGGGATTGTTGATGAATAGGAGGGTATAGTCGGATTTAATCTGATAGAGCGTACCTTGTGCGCCCGATGCTAATGTATACGTAAAGTCGAGTGCTTTTGTACCTACGCGGTTTTTTTGTGCGAGTTCCAATCGGGCCTGTGGGCGAATCTTTTCAGTTTCACTCAGGATAGGAGAGGCTATCATTGCTTCCAATACCGGAATATAAAACTCTTCATTTCGCAACGGTGAGTTTGGATCATAGAGATATTTGTCTGCCAATTCGGTGATGTGGTCAAACATCTTTCTTTCTACTTCCGTTTTCTGGATTGTTTCTTTCATGACTTCCTGTGCTGTTTTCAAGGGGACATGATTCAGGATGTCGCAATAATCAGCCCAGGCTTGTTCGGTGATGTCCGGATGATGAATATAGTTAGTATCTGCAAAGTTGACATTATCCCAATAATGGCGTACCAGAAAATCAGCCCTTAATTCCGGAGTATTCAGCATGGCGGGGATAGCGGGTAAGGTGAATGTTTTAATACTGTCTTGTGGGATATCAGTAGCCTGACTAGTTGCATTTCCACTTTTGCAGGAACAGAAGCAAAGCATAAGAGCAATCGGAAGATACTTTATATATTTCATATTTCCAGAATTTTTATTGTGTTACAAATTTACATGATTATTCTTTCGGGGCAATAAAAAAGCCCGGGAAAGTCCTTTACTTTATTATATGATAACTAAATATTCCTTTTTAGTTAATTCGAGGGCTTTTTATCAACTATCCTATTTTTGTGTACTAAAAGTACGTATTTAACGCAGTGTTAAAATAGTATTTATTATACCCTTAATTACCTAATTAACATAGTATTAATTACCTATTCTTTAATGGCAAAGAATCCATACCGATGGAGAAACGAAATAAAATTATCAAAAATGTTTTGTTGTTTCATTTATCCGTTTTACCTTTGTCCCCGTCTAAAAAAGAACGTTCAGTAAAATTATATCTCTGTTCGTTTGTTGTCTGAAACAGTTTTTTAATTCTTTCGGCTTGAATGAGTAAGATGTCTCGTCCAAGCCGCGTAGCGTACCTGAAGGTTACTAAATCACCCCAATTTTAAAATCATAAATGTCTGAACAACAGGAATATTGGTTTGCTGCCCGAACCCGTAAGGATCAGGAGTTTGCGATCCGTAATTCTTTGGAGAAACTGAATGTCGAGTGCTTTATGCCCACTCAGTTTGTGATTCGCCAGTTGAAGTATCGCAAACGTCGTGTGGAAGTACCTGTTATCAGGAATCTGATATTTGTTCGTGCTACCAAAGATCGTGCTTGGTCTATAACGAAAGATTATAATGTTCAGTTATTCTATATGAAGGACCTCCGGACAAATAGCCTGCTCATTATTCCCGATAAGCAAATGCGTGATTTCATGTTCGTTATGGATCTCTCTCCCGAAAGTGTAATATTGAATGACGAATCTTTTGCTGTTGGAGTTAAGGTCCAGGTTGTCAAAGGAGACCTTTGTGGGGTTGAGGGCGAACTTGTCAGTATTGCTAATCGCACACATGTGATGATCCGGATTAATGGCATTCTCACTGCCAGTATTAAAGTTCCCAAAAGTTATCTGCACATCCTTTCATAAATAATAGTAATTGCTTACTACTGATTTCTAACTACGAAGTAAATGGATAAATTAATGAACCAGGTTCGGGAGTTGCAAAGCATCTCTCACGAATTATTGTATCTGGGTATTGATGGTACCCCTATCTATACAGATCGTTTTTGCCAACTTAACACAGAAGTTTTTCGCTTGTCCGAATCTCTTTTTGACAAAAAAGGAGAGACGGACGAAGAAGAGGCTTCACTTTGCCTTGCGTTGTTGATGGGGTATAGGGCCACAGCGTACTCGGATAGTAATAAAGAAGCAAAAATACAGGGAATATTAGATCGTGCTTTTATTGTCCTGGATCACTTGGGGGATTCAGTATTGAAATGCCGTTTGTTGCTCTCTTGTTATGGTGAAGTGTTTGATGAAGAATTGATAGAAGAGGTTCGGCGTATTGTTGATGGTTGGGGAGGTGGACGGCAGCTATCTTCGGAGGAAGAAACGGTAGTGGAAGCTTTGAAAGAATTAGAAGATAGTAAGTTGTAATATTTCGTATTCATTTAGTATTTCAATAGACTATTTTGTTATAGGATAATGGTGGAAAATATATACAATGTTGATTTGTTGTAACGATTTGATTACTAAATAGTTATGTTTTGCTAATTTTTCTCTACGAGGAATAGAGAGAAACTCTACGGAGATCGTGTCGATTCTCGTAGAGAAATGAGGCGTTTATCGTAGAGAAAAGAATAAGAGTTTCCTAAATTTGACAATATATATATTGAGAAGTTAATAGAATTACTTTTTTTATGTAAATTTTATTTTCTTATAATCTTAATTTTCAATAGATGGTTTTATGAAAGGAATTGTATTAGCCGGCGGTTCAGGCACCCGTCTGTATCCTATCACCAAAGGGGTAAGTAAGCAGTTGTTGCCTATTTTCGACAAACCCATGATTTACTATCCGATATCCGTATTAATGCTTGCCGGTATCCGCGAAATATTAATCATCTCCACGCCTTATGATCTGCCGGGCTTCCAGCGCTTATTAGGAGACGGTTCCGACTTTGGTGTTCGTTTTGAATATGCAGAGCAACCTTCACCCGATGGATTGGCGCAAGCATTTATCATCGGCGAGAAATTCATCGGTAATGATTCTGTCTGTCTGGTATTGGGAGATAATATTTTCTATGGGCAAAGCTTTACCCGGATGTTGAAAGAGTCAGTTCGTCTGGCCGAAGAAGAACAGAAAGCAACTGTGTTTGGTTACTGGGTCAGCGATCCGGAGCGTTACGGAGTTGCCGAGTTCGATAAGGAGGGGAATGTACTGAGCATTGAAGAAAAACCGGTTCATCCCAAAAGTAACTATGCCGTAGTCGGACTTTATTTTTATCCTAATAAAGTGGTTGAAGTGGCCAAAAATATCAAACCATCTGCCCGTGGGGAGTTAGAAATAACCACCGTGAATCAGGAATTTCTGAATGACGAAGAGCTCAAAGTCCAGTTGTTAGGTCGTGGTTTTGCATGGCTGGATACAGGTACACATGATTCTCTTTCGGAAGCCAGTACCTTTATCGAAGTGATAGAGAAGCGCCAGGGATTGAAGGTTGCCTGCCTGGAAGGTATTGCACTACGTCAAGGCTGGATAACGGCAGATAAAATGCAGGAACTGGCAAAGCCGATGCTGAAGAATCAGTACGGGCAATATTTACTGAAAGTAATAGACGAGTTAAAGCATTGATTATCAATCGATATAAAAGTGTACATTTTTGTATAACAAGAGTGTACACTTTTGCAGTGTAATAATGTACACTCCTGTCACACAAAAATGTACACCTTTATATTTCTCTTTTAAATCGTATACTTTTCCTATCAAATTATGAATATAATAAAGACTTCCATAGAAGGCGTAATCATTATCGAGCCACGTCTTTTTAAGGATGAGCGTGGTTACTTTTTCGAATCTTTCAATCAGAGAGAGTTTGAAGAAAAGGTCTGTAAAACGACGTTTGTTCAGGATAATGAATCCAAATCCGGTTATGGTGTGATTCGCGGGTTGCATTATCAGAAACCTCCTTTTGCACAGAGCAAACTGGTGCGTGTGATAAAAGGTGCAGTATTGGATGTTGCCGTAGATATCCGCAAAGGTTCCCCTACTTTCGGACAGCATGTGGCTGTGGAATTGACGGAGGAAAACCATCGCCAGTTTTTTATACCTCGCGGGTTTGCACATGGGTTTAGTGTATTGAGTGAAGAGGTTATTTTCCAATATAAATGTGATGAGTTTTATCATCCGGAAGCGGAAGGAGCAATAGCCTGGAATGATGCGGAGCTGGGGATTGATTGGAAGATACCAAGGGATAAAGTATTATTAAGTGAGAAAGATAGTAAACATCTATTGTTGAAAAACATTAATGATTTATATTGATGAAACAGAGAATTCTGTCTGTTTTATGTTGATTTGATGAAACTGATATTTTCAATTTTATATATTATTGAAGTATTGGATATATAGATAGATTTTTGAGCTGATTTATTATTAAAATAAAAATAGTTTTATTATGATACAAAAAAAACTATTAAAAATAAAAAGGGTTCTTCTTGATTTTAGAAAATATTCTTTGTTTAATACAATATATTTCAATTTTCATTATTTGCCTTTTAAGCAAGCTATATTTTTACCTATTTGGATTACATACCGAAACTATTGTTTATTTAAAGGTAGGTTAGTTATTGAATCGGATAAAATTTATCCTGGTATGATAAAAATGGGAGCTATTAATTATTGTTTTAATCGACCCAAGGGAGTTGCTTTTGTTAATAGAGGAGGTATCATAAAATTTAGGGGAAGTTGTTTTATTGGGAATGATAGTATAATTGAAATTGGTGAGAAAGCTATTTTAGATATTGGTAATGGTTTTGGTATGACATGTTCTGAATTAAAATGTTATAAAAGAATAACAATAGGTAGGTGCTGTGCTGTCGGCAAGAAGTCTAGAATAACAGATACTGATAGTCATGTTTTTAAAAATTTGAAAAAGAATACTGTTTCCGTTGCTACTCAGGAAATTATTTTAGGAGATAATAATTGGCTGGGTTTTAGGACATTGGTTTTAAAAGGAACACATAGTTGTAATGATGTTATAGTTTCGGCATATTCTGTTTTAACGAAAAGAACTGAATTTGTCAACAAATGTATTGTTTCTGGTAATCCTGCAACTATTGTAGGCGTTGGTTATTATAGAGACCCGTTTGATGAGGATCCTAAAGATCACGAGGATTAATTTTTTCTTACTACAGTATGGGGAATAAAGGACGTATACTAAAAAATACTTTCTTTTTATATATAAGATTAGTTGTAGTATTACTGGTCGGAATCTATACTACAAAAATTATTTTATCAGCTTTAGGTTTTGATGATTTTGGTATATATAATGTTGTAGGTGGACTTGTAACGACATTTACAATTTTAACATCTTCTCTTTCTAACGCTTGTAGTCGATTTATTACATATGAGATGGGGAAACAATCTGGAAACAGATTAAATTTAATGTTTTCCACATCTCTAATGATTATGGCTATTTTATCATTAATACTTGTAGTGTTTGTAGAAACTATAGGGTTGTGGTATTTAAATACATATATGAACATTACGCCTGATCGTTTATATGCGGCAAACTGGTGTTTACAATTTAGTCTGTTTACTCTGATCGCTCAATTGTTCGCTGTTCCTTATAATGCTTCTATTATAGCTCACGAAAAGATGGGAATTTTTGCATATATAAGTATAGTTGATGTATTATTAAAACTCATAATCGTTTATTTATTACAAGTATCTACTTTTGATAAGTTGATTTTTTATTCGTTTCTTTTATTTTTAGTATCTTTATTGATGTTGGGCATTTACATGCTGTATTGTACTCGAAATTTTTATGAAACGCATTTTCGGTTGATTTATGATAAAGCCGTAATAAAAGATATGTTTGGCTATGCGAGTTGGAATTTTTTAGGTGATTCTTCAATTCTAGCGAGGACGCAAGGGATTGATTTAGTGATGAATTATTTTTATGGTTCTGTTATAAATGCTTCAAGAGGAATTTCTGTTAAAATATCTACGATGGCTACTGGATTTGTTAGTAACTTTCTTTTGGCAATTAGACCTCAAATATTACAAAATTTAGCTCAAAAAAAATATGACGAATTATATGATTTAATTTTTTATGGTACCAGGTTTTCTTACTATTTAGTATTAATAATATCTATACCTATTATATTGGAAGCTCCTTTGGTTTTAAAGCTATGGTTGAATGAATATCCTCCGTATACTGTTGAGTTTGTGCGTTTAACTTTTGTAGGTACATTGTTGGAAAGTCTTACAGGTACTGTAGTAATAGCTATAGTGGGATGTCGTAATATAAAAAAATATATGATAGCAATTTTTTTTGTTAGTATTTGTACCGCGTTACCATTCTGCCTTTTATTTTCTTCGTTAGGTTTATCTCCTGTATTTGCTTTTATTTCTTCTTTGTTTCCTGTGCTATTTGGAATAGGGATTAAGGTTATATATGCTAAGAAAATGTTTAATTTTCCTATAGGCTATTTTTTGAGAAAGGTAGTAATGAGATTATTAGTTGTTACATTTCTTAGTCTACTTTTACCACTTCTTTTATATGTTACATTATTTCATAATAGTTATCGACTTGTAGCAGTTCTTTTTTTAGGGATGCCTTATGTTGCTTTTATAATTTATTTGTTGGGGTTAACTGGCAATGAAAAAAAACAATTATACCATCGTTTTTTCCATAAAAGAAAGATATGAAATTAATAAAGCGTTATGGATGTAGTAGTCATATTTAATGGTTTAGGTAATCAGTTATCTCAGTATAGCTTTTATTTGGCTAAACAGAAATACTGTAAAAATTGTACCTGTATTTTTGATTCGCGGGGCGTTAATAACCATAATGGTTTCGAATTGAATCGTCTCTTTGGCATTGAAATCCCCAATACTATAAAAAATAGAATTCTATATTGGCTATTTCAACTCAAAAAAAGAAAAATCGTATCTTCACTTTTATCATTACTGAAAATTAGAATAATAAAAGAAGACAACAAATATCTTTTTAATGAAGATTTGCTCGTTAAGAGTCCTTTGGGTATTAATTTTTATTGGGGAGGATGGCCTAGCGAGAAGCATTTTAAGGCAATAGAAAAAGAGGTGAAGGGAACTTTCTCATTCCCAAATTCTGAAGAAGATGAGGTGTTTAATAAAATAAAAACTGAAATAGAAAAGAATCCAACTTCTGTTTCGTTGCATATAAGAAGAGGAGATTATCTGAAGAAAACAAATAGCATTTATCAATTTGGAGGAGTTGCTACAGATGATTATTTTAAAAAGGCTATTCAATACACAATTAAGCATATAAATAATCCTTCTTTTTATGTATTTTCAGATGACATAAATTGGTGCCGAGAACATTTTATCGGTAATGAATATCACTTTGTTGATTGCAATAATGGTTTAAATTCATGGCGTGATTTATATCTTATGTCTCTTTGTCGTCATCATATTAATTCTAATAGTACTTTCTCATGGTGGGGTGCTTGGCTTTGTGAATATGATGATAAAATCGTAATTACTCCGGAGGAGTATATAAAAGATTTATCCACTCCTGATGTTTATCCAGCAGAATGGATTAAATTATAATTTTATATTTATGAAAAATTGTGTATTTACTATAGTTGCCACCAACTACGTTGGACTGGCGCAAGCTTTGCAGAAATCCATTGAAAAATATAATAAGGATGTTGATTTCTATATTGTTGTTGCAGATGAACCTGCTGGTGAAGTAAAATCAAAATTACCATGTAACGTATTTGTAGCTAAAGAAATATTGTCATATTCCGATTCGAAATGGTATGAAATGGCATTTAAGTATAATCTAACAGAGTTTTGTACTGCCATCAAGCCTGCTTCTATACAATATTTCTTTGCTAAAGGTTACAATAAAGTTATATATTTCGATCCTGACATTCTTACTTTTGACAGTTTGGATTTCGTTTGGAACAAGTTGAATGATTACAGTGCTGTTGTTACTCCTCACATATTAACGGCAGAAGTTGAATATTCGGGGAATTTAAAGGAACAGAGATTACTCTATTCTGGAGTATTTAATATGGGTTTTGGAGCTTTTAAACAGACTCGTGATGTTACTAATTTCTTAAAATGGTGGAAAAATCGTCTTGAAGACTATTGTTTTGCCGATTCTAATCTGAATTTGTTTACAGACCAGAAGTGGGTTGATATGCTTCCTTGCTTTTTAGGTACACAGCTATATGTGTCAAGAAATAAAGGGATGAATGTTGCTCCTTGGAATTTTCATGAAAGAAAAGTCATTCAAGGTACAGAAAAACTAAAAATAGGATCAAGACTGCTGGATGAAGAATTAGATAATTTGATTTTTGTGCATTACTCTGGATATAATTATAAATCACTCATATCGGGTGAAGTGATTCAACAGAATATATCGGACATCAAACAGTACGAAGATATCATTGTGCTTTTCAATGAGTATGGATCTGCACTTAAGCAAGCTAACATTGCAGCTTTTATAGACCAAAAATATACCTATAATTATTTTTCTAATCATACATATACCATTAGTCTGGCTGTTAGAAGATTATTTAGAGGGTTGGTTGAAAATGGTAATGATATAGAAAATCCATTTGATTGTAATTCAGATTTCTTTAACCGTTTAAGTAGTAAGGGATTTGTGAGAAAGAATCAAGAGTTTAACTCAGTAGTTTATAATGAACAATCGCAAAATACTCAAAAAACAATATCTCGAATTAATACTTTATTCGGTTTTGTATTTAAAATTATTGGTGCAGATCGATATTATAATTTGACAAGGGCATTGCGCAAATATGGAATTTGGGAAAATCATTCGTTTTTAATAACCAAAGGAACTGAAAGTTATAAATTCAGAAGACTTTAATTGTAGCATGTTTATTAAGGAATTTATTCGTAAAGGCAGCCATAAATTACAGATTGTGTGATTTATATACATTGATAGTCGTTAGTTGAATGTATTACATTACTTTTCTGTTTTTAGCGTTGTGCGCGTATATAGAGATAACAAAGGGGTGGACAAAAAGGTCCATAGGTACTTTATTAATCTTATGTATAGTATGGTTTATATTGCATGATGGTTTAAGGTGGGGGATAGGATCTGACTGGACACCTTATTATAAGTATTTTCAAAATTGTCTGATGTCAGATAATCGAACCGGATTTGAGCTTGGTTATGCTTTGATGAATAAGTTTGTTAGGGGCTTTACAGACAGCTATACTGTATATTTACTACTGCATGCAATTGTTGTATATTCAGTATTCTATTGGTTTACTAAAAAGTATTCACCCTATCCGCTAATGAGTCTTTTGGTATTATACTACTCGATGATAGGTTATTTGGGAATGAATAGGCAATACTTGGCATTAGTTATATGTTTATTGTCTGTTCCTTTTATACTAAGACATAAGTATATGGTAAGTATTGTTATTATTGCTTTTGCGTGCTTATTTCATATCAGTGCCTTAATGTTTGTACCTTTGTTATTCTTTACAAGACGAATTCCATCTCAAATTATATGGTTTTCTTTGTTAATAATTTCTTTGGTATCTATTTCGGGAGTAATCAACAAGTTGCCTTTTGAAATGTTATTTGTGGCAAGTGATGATTTGGATCATAAGATGTCTTTTTATATAGAAAATACTTCTGATTTCACTTCTTCAATTCCCTCAAAACTATTAGGTATCGCTCGTCGTGGCATAATAGTGTTCTCGGTTTTATTACTGCGGAATCGAATACCTTCTGTTGATAAGAGTTTTGATTTTGTTTTTAACGTAAGTCTTTTATCCTTACTCTTATATATATTTTTTAGTGGAACGGTTTTGCAAATATTAGTATCGCGCGGGGTATTATTTTACTCTATTTTTGAAGTGTTGCTCATCCCTTATTTAATTCGAATACTTAATAGTGTAAAAGCAAAACAAATTGCTTTTTGCTTTTTGATTATTTGGGGGTTATATTCTATGAATAAAAGTATGGATGCATATAGTTATCTCGGAGTTGATATATTTAGGCCATATAATGCCGTTTATATTGATTCTGAATATGTCGCATTACATTAATAATTGGAGTTGTATAATGAAACCTATTTTGTTCTTTCACAGAAATATCAAATGTGGCTTTAGTATAAATAAAGTATCACAGACTTTTATTCGAAAAATAGATGATTACCAAGAGTTTTATGCTCCTTTTAATCGTGCTGATGTAATAAGTCTGCTGAGGAATTTATTATTTGTTCTCCGGTATCGTAATAAACATGCAATAAACCATATAACAGGTGATATTCATTATTGCATTATGGCTTTATTAGGTTGCAAATCGGTTCTGACTATCCACGACACGAATATGTATGATTTCTGCAGGAACCCGCTGAAGCGATGGGTGTTTCGTTTGTTTTGGTTTAAGTTACCAATTAGATTTGCTGGGAAAGTGGTATGTATCTCTACTGAAACAAAACGTAGGGTACTGCAATTTTCTAAACGAAAGGATATAGAGGTGATCTACAATGCAGTAGATGATTCATTTCTTCGACAAAAAACTCAGCCTGTTCCATACCATAAGAAGCCCCATATTCTTTTGATTGGAACCAATGTTAATAAGAATGTGGTCCGCACAATTGAAGCATTGAGTGGCATTGAATGTCAGTTAATTATAATCGGCCATCTAAATGACGAAATATCTAATGCGCTCAAAAAGCATCAAATGGATTACATTATAAAAACAAAATTGAGAGATGCGGAGATTATCGAAGAATATCGGGCTTGTGACATCGTAAGCTTTTGCTCAATTTATGAAGGTTTTGGAATGCCTATTATTGAAGGGAACGCTATGGGGCGTCCTGTGATAACTTCTTGTATCGAACCGCTTATCGAAATTGCAGGTGATGCAGCCCTTCTTGTATCTCCTTACGATGTTGAAGATATGCGTCGAGGATTTTTGAACTTAATAAATGATTCCACACTGAGATTGCGTCTCGTTGAAAATGGATTAAAGAACATCATGCGTTTCCAAAGTCAGGAAATCGCTAAACAATACATGAATTTATATAAGTCGCTTTAAGTATAAACGAATTTATGAAAAAAATCATAGTAGTTTCTGCTGTGAATTTAGTAGAAGGTGGTACCTTAACAATTTTCAAAAATGCACTTACAGAGTTGAACGAACATTTTGCGGAAAGATATCGTATTATTGCCTTGGTACATGATAAAAAATTGGCTTATTTCCCCAATATCGAATATCTTGAGTATCCATGGGTGAAGAAGAGATGGATTAATCGTGTATATTTTGAATATTTCTTTTGTCGTTCACTCTCTAAAAAGCTTAACGCATATCTATGGTTAGCCATTCATGATATGACACCGGATGTAACTGCAACATTACGAGTTGTTTACTGTCATAATTCCACTCCTTTCTACCATCCAAAGCTATCTTCGATTAAGTATAGTTATAAAGAGTATCTCTTCTCCCAGTTTTATAAATACCTTTATCGAATAAATATCAAAAAAAATAATGCTGTAATAGTGCAGCAAAATTGGTTGAAAAAGGCTTTTATGGGGTTGTATAATTTAGAAGATAAGAAAATAATTGTGGCTAAGCCTTTTGAAAATCCTTCTCCTGAGGTAGAGATCTCATTGAGACCTGATAACAATAGTATTACTACTTTTTTCTATCCGTCTTTACCACGAACTTTTAAGAATTTTGAGATAATCTGTGAAGCTTCTAAGTTGTTGCTCCAAAAGGGGGTGAATAGTTTTAAAGTGGTGCTGACGATTGATGGAAGTGAAAACCGCTATACACGTGACATTTTAAAAGCTTATGGAAATATCAAGCAAATCAAATTTGCAGGATTAATGTCTAAAGAGAAGGTTTCGGAGATGTATGTCAAGTCATCTTGTTTGATATTCCCTTCGAAACTTGAAACATGGGGATTGCCTATTTCGGAATTCATTCCTTTTAATAAGCCAATGATTGTAGCCGACTTACCTTATGCATACGAAACTGCTATGGGAGCTAAACAAACCGCTTTCTTCAATACAGAATCGGCTGAAGATTTGATGGCTCGAATGAGTGAGGTTATTGAAGGGAACTTGAGTCATTTCAAATTAGTTCCTAAAGAGGCTGAATCTGATGATGTCGTGTATACATGGACAAATTTGTTTAATAAACTATTGAAATAGATCTTATATACCATGTTGGAGATAACAAATAATGATCAAGATGTTAACAAATCATTAATTGGAGGCAAAAGAAAGAAATGGGTAGATTTCGGCAAGGGAATTTCAATGTTTTTAGTAGTACTCTACCATAGTGAAGTCTATTACCCTGTCACAAATTATAATTTTAGCTATCTGTTTGCATACTTTAGGATGCCGTTTTTCTTTTTTCTTTCAGGCTATTTATTTACATCTAACTACCTGCAATTTTCGCTGAAACGTAAGATGCTTCAAATTTTACGAGGAATCGTTTGGACATATCTGATATTTACTCTTATATTATTTGTTCCTAAATCTATCAGTCATAATATTCCTTTATCTGTTGGATTACAAGAAATTGTATTAGGTTGGGCTTCTTGGTTTGTGGTAGCTTTAGGTGTAGCACAGGTGATGTTCGGATGGGTATTAAGCAAGACTAAGAACCATAAAGCAATTTCTACCTTTAGTTTAGTGTGCCTGATATTGGGCTATTGTATTTCTATTTGGTATCCTGAGCGTTTGCCTTACTATTTCGATCGAGCATTATTAATTGTGCCATTCTTTGGATTGGGATTTTTTTATCGTATCTATGAAAATATAGTTGATCGATACGTACCAGTGAAATGGTGGGTGTTATTGCTTTTAGTAGTTTGTTATTTTGGTTTCTATATCTATGATTCGATGCATTGGCATACCATGACTTCGGCCTTCGGAGCCAAGGATTATCATAATTTCATGCTATATCTTTGCTATGCTGTTTTAGGTATTATGATGATGGTAAGGCTTGTGAAGCTGGTACCCCCTATACCATGGATTTGTTTTATAGGAGTTAATAGCTTGGTATTTTATTACTTGAATGGTGGAGCTATTACGATTATAGTTGCCATCTGTAATAGATTGAATTTACATCTGCCGATTGCTATTCAACAACAATTTGGATATATAGAGATACTATTTATGGCAGTTATCACCTCATTAATGATAACTGTTGTCGTAAAATTTATTCGCCGTTATTGTCCCGTGATGATTGGAGATAAGAATGCTTTTAATCATTGGGCAAAGATTTTTAGACTAAAAATTAAGTTCTGAGAAACAATCATAACTTGATTATTAAATTGAACATTAATAGCCATAGACATTATATTCCATTAAACTACGATATCGTCAGAAATGGCGGTAAAAGTAGTAAGAAAATGAGTGTAATCTATCAATAACCTTACGGAACGAACCTTACGAAAGCTGACCACTCAGTGTAACAATATGCTTCATTTCGGTAGTGACGAAGGGGTGAATATGGTAGCAGCTTATCATAGTGTTATAAGTACAGTGAAGTTTCATGGCCGATCGGCTTGGAATATTTGTGTGATTTTTTTTAAGAATATTTTTAATGGGTACAGAGGTTATGTTAATCTCACTCCTCGAAACATCGGTTTGACAGTAATCAACCGTTAATAAATCGTTTAAATTTTAATTATATACGTTTTTAGGCACTGAAAGTGCCTAAAATAGCGGAATGATCTAAATTGAGTATTAACTAAAACTTAGAATAAGGTGTATGAAATAACAGCTACTATTGTCACATATAGGAATCCTGATTCCATTTTGTTGAAAACTATCAATAGCTTTTTGAATACAAAAGTTGAAGTGCGGTTATATATTATAGATAATTCTCCAACAGATAGATTAAGGAATATTTGTAATGATCCTCGTGTAGAATATATTTTTATGAACTCTAACAATGGCTTTGGAGCAGGGCATAATGTGATTTTACGTAATGCATCCAAAATGGGGAAATATCATTTAGTTTTAAACCCTGATGTATTTTTTGAAAAGGGAACATTGGAAAAATTGTATGATTATATGGAAAATAATCTGGATGTTGGAAATGTAATGCCTAAAGTTATTTTTCCAAATGGTGAACTTCAATATTTATGTAAACTATTACCTACTCCTCAAGACTGGATTGTTAGAATGTTTATTCCTATAAAAAAGATAAAAGAAAGAATCGATTATAATTTAGAAATGCATTTCGCGGACTATGATAGCGAGATGAATGTACCATATTTATCAGGTTGTTTTATGTTTTTACGTAAAACTGTCATAAAAGAAATCGGTGTGTTCGATGAGGGTATTTTTATGTATGGTGAAGATACTGATTTGAATAGACGAATTTATAAGAAATATAAAACGATGTATTATCCCAAAGCAGTCATAACCCATAATTTTGAGAAGGGGTCTCATAAAAATTTTAGATTATTGTGGATTCATATTAAGGCTGCTATATATTATTTGAATAAGTGGGGATGGTTTTTTGATAAGGAACGTACTTTAATAAATAGAAAAACAAAAACTATTTATTCAGTAAAATAATCACTTCTATGAATCTTCTATTTACAGGAGCTTCTGGCTTCCTGGGCAATAACATTTATCCTCTATTAAAAGATAATTATTCTATTGCTACTATCGGATTGGCTTTACAAGATAATTATTCCGCCAATTTAGCTATAGAAATACCTAATCTAACAGAAAAGTATGATATTGTTCTTCATGCTGCCGGTAAAGCCCATTCAATCCCTAAAACAGAGGAGGAAAAACAGGCTTTTTTTGATGTCAATTTACGAGGCACTAAGCATTTATGTACTTCCTTAGAAAATAGTGGTGTACCCAAAGCCTTCATCTTTATTAGTACTGTTGCTGTTTATGGCTGTGATTATGGCGAGAATATAACAGAGGAACATCCTTTAAATGGAATGACACCTTATGCCTTAAGTAAAATACAAGCAGAGCAATATTTACAGGAGTGGTGTAATAAACATCATGTGACTTTAGGAATTATTCGTCCTTCATTGATTGCAGGGCCTAATCCTCCGGGAAATTTAGGTGCTATGATCAATGGGATACGTCATAGTAAATATTTCAGCATTGCTGGTGGTAAAGCCCGGAAAAGTGTTTTGATGGTGCAAGATATTGCGAATTTGATCCCATTATTAGCAGAGAAAGGGGGAATCTATAATGTTTGTGATACTTATCAACCTACATTCCGGGAATTAGAGTCCGTGATATGTAGGCAACTTGGTAAGTCAATGCCGCTTTCCATTCCGTATTGGTTGGCAAAAAGTATGGCTGTTGTTGGTGACTGTTTTGGAAGCAAAGCACCTGTTAACTCTTTAAAACTGAATAAAATAACCAAATCTTTGACTTTTAGTAATGAGAAAGCAATGCGTGAATTGGGGTGGAAACCAATGAATGTATTGGAGAATTTTAAAATTGAATAGCTATGCTTTGGGGAGTTATAGGAGGTTTGCTTGCTCTTGTTATTTTAATCTTTAGTGGCCTCCAACTGTGGTTTTATCTGATTAATAAAAACGAATAATGTATTATTTAACAGTCTTAGTTCTGCTTTTCCTGGCAGAACTTTTTTATTTCCGTATTGCTGATAAATGCAATATCATCGACAAACCCAATGAACGCAGTTCACATACCCGGATCACTTTACGGGGTGGGGGGATCATCTTTTATTTTGGTGTATTAGCCTATTTCTTCACGAACCATTTCGAATATCCCTGGTTCATGCTTGCCCTGACGCTGATCACTTTTATTAGTTTTGTAGATGATATCCGTTCTACTTCTCAGGTATTGCGATTGGTGTTTCATTTCTCCGCTATGGCTTTGATGTTCTATCAATGGGGATTGTTTTCTCTTCCTTGGTGGACAATCCTTGTCGCGTTAATAATATGTACCGGTATCATCAATGCTTATAACTTTATGGATGGTATTAATGGTATCACAGGCGGATACTCTCTGATTATTTTAGTAGCTCTTGCCTATATAAACAGAGAGATTGTTTCTTTTGTGGAACAAGAATTGATTGTTACTGTTCTTTGTTCCGTACTGGTCTTCAATTTCTTTAATTTCCGAAAGTGTGCGAAGTGTTTTGCCGGTGATGTAGGTTCGGTGAGTATAGCATTTATCGTTTTGTTTCTTATCGGTAAGCTGATAATCAAGACGGAGGATTTCAGTTGGATTATACTGTTAGTTGTGTATGGAGTAGATAGTGTACTTACCATTATCCATCGCCTGATGCTTCATGAGAATATTGGTTTGCCGCATCGGAAACATCTGTATCAGATTATGGCAAATGAACTGAAGGTACCTCATGTGGCAGTTTCTTCTGTTTATATGATAGTACAGGCATTGGTGATAACAGGATATTTCTATCTTCAGGAATATAGCTATTGGTATTTGTTAGGGAGTATACTTATCCTAAGTGGAATGTACATATTGTTTATGCGGAAATATTTCCGTTTACATTTCTTGATATAATATAATTCTTCCAATTACCTCTCTTTATCTAAATTATAATTATTATATTTACAATAATTGTAAATGTGATAATCTATAGTATGCATATAGCTAATCCTTTTGTTGTTGGAGGATACTTTTTGGGGGAGAAGAATCGATTCAAAAGTGCATGTGTTAAGAACCACGCAATTTTTTCTTATTTCTCTTTTGCCAATGTAAACACAAATTCCAGTCCTCCGCCCTGATTATTTTTCGCTGAAATACTTCCTCCGTGAATAATCACTGCATTCTTCACAATAGCAAGTCCTAACCCTGTTCCGCCTAATTTGCGTGAGCGTCCTTTGTCAACCCGGTAGAAGCGTTCGAACAAACGGTTCAAGTGCTCGGGAGAGACACCTATACCGGTATCTGCAAAACTGAAATAGTAGAAGTTCTCGTCTTCACGGAAACAGTTGATATGGATATGAATGTCACTCCCTGCATAAGCAATGGCATTATCCATTAGATTACGGAAAATAGAGTAGAGTAGGGAGTAATTGCCGCGTACTTGAATGTCTTTTTTCAAAGAGTTGACTACTGTAATGTGTTTCTCTTCTAATTCCAACGATACTTCATTGACGATATTGGTCACCAATATACTGATATTCACCTTTTCCATATCTATCATATTGGCTGCTTCATCCATGCGGGTCAGTACTGAGATGTCACGTAGCAGTCGGCTGAGGCGGTTACTTTGTGCATAACATCTCTCTAAGAACACGTTCATCTTGTCACGTGGGATATTGTCATTGCTGACAATTGTTTCCAGATACCCCTGAATACTACTGACTGGTGTCTTCAACTCATGAGCAATGTTCTGAGTGAGTTGACGTTTCAAACGTACCTGTTCCTCTTCCAAAGTGACATCATTAATACTTATTTCAAAACTCATATCCTGGAAGATGATACATTCTACGATAAAGTTTTTACCATTTTTGTTAATGGTGATGGACATTCGTTTCTCTTCCTTACCGGATGGGCGTTTGGGAGCTTTATTGATGAAGTCTGTGATCTCTTTCAGCTCACTGATAGTAAATACCTCCTCAGCCGTCTCAAGATTAGAGTCCGAAATAAGGTTGCTGTATTGTGTAAACAGGTTATTTACTAATATCTCTTTCTTGTCTTTATTAAATACCCCTAATCCTTCATGGGAAATCTGAAGGTGAGTGATTAGCTTCTCACGCTCAATGTAAAGAGCCTCTTTGGTCTCGTGCAGACGTTTGTATATCTGAATGATGTGTTGGGATATTTCTCCCAATTCGTTATGGGGGAAGGCCGATTGCATAGCCATTTCGATAGGTTCATTCCGGTCTGCCCGCATAGCAAATTCTCTCAGTTGGCTGATAGAGGTTCCTAACTTATTGGTGAATTTATAGAAGATAATAACCAGCAATAAAGTTACAATAGCAGTAAACCATATATAATGTGAATCCGCTTTCAGGTTGTTTATCAGACTGACATTATAAGGTAAGGCAGATCGTATAATATAATCTTTGTAGAGAGTAGCGGAATAAAAATAAGGTGTACCTGTAGTTTCGGAGGTGCGCCGTACATCAAAGCCATTGCCTGCCGTTAGAGATTTTGCCACTTCCGGACGATTAATATGGTTTTCAAACCGGGAGTTGTTTTTTTCATAGCTGTCATAAAGTACATTTCCATCCAAATTAATAACCGTCACACGAAGATCTTTCAAAGCATGACTACTGATATAGTCATTCAACTCCTTCTGCATAGAGGAAGAAGTAGGGATCTTCTCATGCAAACGGGCATTATAGTCCTGTAATTGTGAATGCAGGAGTTCTACCTTATACTCTTTTTCACGTTGATACTGGTAGGCTATAAAGCAGGCTGCAAAGACCAGAAACAAAGAGATGACCGAAAGAAAGAGTTTTCGGCTGAAAGAGAGAAAATGTTTTTGATTGACAGGTAGATTCATGATAAATAATTATTAAATAATGTGCTAATAGGCCAATGTGCCAATATGCCAATTGCTATGCAGCATGACAGCGCAGCCCATTGGCCCATTAGCATATTGGCATATTGGTAGCATGACAGCGCAGCCCATTGGCACATTGGCACATTAGCATATTGGCACATTATTATATTGACACATTATTATTTTATTCTGTTTCAAAGCAGTACCCATATCCTAAGCGGGTTACAATCCGCTTACCATAGATACCTATTTTTTTACGCAGTCGGGTGATATTGACATCAATAGTACGATCGAGTACATATACCTCATCACTCCATATCCGGGCTAAGATATCCTCGCGGGAGAATACGCGACCTTTGTTTTGTAATAACAGAAAGAGAATTTCAAATTCTTTTTTTGTTAATGCTACTTCTTCATCATCTATACTTACTTTCTTTTTGGTGATGTCGATAGTTAGAGTTTGGTAAGTGATCTGTTCCGGTGCTTTTTCTGTTTCTATAGTAGCAGTGCGGCGTAATACAGCTTTGACGCGGGCTATCACTTCACGCAAAGAGAAGGGTTTGGAGATATAATCGTCTGCTCCGAGATTGAATCCGGTAACCGTATCGTTCTCCGTATCTTTGGCTGTGATAAAGATAATAGGCACGTGGGCTGTTTTCTTATCTTTTTTCAGCATATTAGCCATCTTGAATCCTGAGATTTCTCCCATCATCACATCCAATAGTAGCAGGTTATAACTGCTGATGTCCATTTTCAGAGCTTCTTCGGCAGAATTGGCCGTGTCTACTTCGTATCCTTCATTTTCAAGATTGAATTTCAGAATCTCACAGAGATCTTCTTCGTCGTCGACAACTAAAATGCGGTAATCGTTCATAATTTAATAATTATTTAATGTGCCAATATGCTAATATGCCAATTAAAAGAAGATAATGCAACCAACAGGCATATTATTCATATTACAAATATAATCTTTATTTTATTTCGTTGCAAAGGTGAGACCTTTTTGTTACGACGGAGTGAAACACGTATTACAATTGCGTTACGACTTTCTGTTTTCCAACAAAAAAGAACTATCTTTGTTATATCTAAACAAACGGAAGACAAAATGATGAAAATAGATTTGAAACAGCGGAAACGAGAGGTGCTGGGTGTTATTGCCATATTGCTTATCATTGTGAGCGGTATGTCTATATACAAATGTACTTCTTTTCATTCCGGCTTTGAAATAGTGGATGATTTGGGTGGGAATATTTTCCCTTCTGCCATCTTGTCCGTAGCTACGACGGATGCACAGGTTATTGAACCGTCTGATTCTCTTTATATAGGCAATCCGAAATCGTGTATTGCTATAAGAGTAAAATCCCGCTCGGCTTATAGCCGGGTGCGCATTGAAGTGGCCGAGACTCCTTTCTTTTCACGTTCCGTGTCTGAATTCATTCTTGAGAAACCACGAAAAGAGTACACGATCTATCCTGATATTATCTGGAATTATGAAGCACTGAAAAATAATGTGCAGGCAGAGCCGGTCAGTGTGGTTATTACGGTAGAGATGAATGGTGAAGATATGGGACAACGGGTACGAACGTTTTCGGTACGTAGCGTCAATGAGTGCCTGTTGGGGTATGTTACTAATGGAACAAAATTCCATGATACCGGCATCTTTTTTGCAGCTTATGTCAATGAAGAAAATCCGATGATTGATAAACTGTTGCGTGAGGCACTGAATACCCGTATTGTAAATCGCTTTTTAGGGTATCAGAATACAACAGCCGGCGCGGTAGACAAGCAAGTATATGCTCTTTGGAATGTGCTTCAGAAGCGTAATTTTCGTTACAGTTCGGTTTCTAATACCAGCCTTTCGAGCAATGTGGTCTTTTCGCAGCGGGTACGCACGTTTGATGATGCATTGGAGTCTTCGCAGATAAACTGTGTGGATGGGAGTGTATTGTTTGCTTCTTTGCTTCGTGCCATTAATATTGATCCTATTCTGGTACGTACGCCGGGGCATATGTTTGTGGGCTATTATACAGATAACTCTCATAAAGAGATGAATTTTCTGGAGACTACAATGATTGGTGATGTTGATTTGGATGATTTCTTCCCGGATGAACAACTGGATTCTACCATGGTAGGCAAGTCACAGAATCAAATGTCGTTGCTTACTTTTGAGAAGTCGAAGCAGTATGCGAATAAGAAGTACAAGGAGAATGAAAAAGGAATTCACTCCGGCAGGCTGAATTATATGTTTCTTGAAATATCAAAAGACGTACGAAGAAAGATCCAGCCGATAGGAAAGTAGAAATGGTCCTATCGGCTGGCCTTGAGTTATTGGGCGGAGAGTATTTCGAAACGTGCTGTCATTTGATATCTCAGCTTGATTGTTTTAAAATTCTCCGGATTGTTATCATAACTTTGCAAAGCAACATTACTCATGGCGGACTGGGGTTGGAAATGATAGTAGTTTCTGTCTTCCGGTTCTATGATCCGAAGAACATTTCCGAGTTTCTGTCCCAAAGACTCTACCAGATAAGCGGCTTTCTGCCGTGCAGCTTTTAAGGCTTCTATCTTCCCTTTTGCACGATACTCCTGCATGTCTTTGTTCTTTAGTTCACCAATGTTCATCGACTGAATTCCTCTGGTATCGACATACTTTATAATCCGGTCTATCTGCCCGAAATTCTGTAGTTTTATATCAAATCTCTTGGCTATCAGAAAATCTTTTCCCTGTTCACGCCAATAGTCTCCTACTTCCTGGGTCTGAATATCTGTTTGGGGGATGCCGGCACGCTTTAAAGCGTTCATCAGGTAACGTTCAATTTCTGTTATGGGGACTTTCGTCTTGTAATCTTCCGGTTTGCTTTTTGCTTCGAACTCTTCCTGCCAGAATTCTTTTATAGTAATCATAAAATGAATTTCATCGGGAATGATTTCTACTTCGGAGCTTCCGGTAACTTCAATATAGCGGGCGTTTACGTCCGGTTCCTGAGCTGATAACGATACGATTCCCCCTAACCATAGGGCAATGAGCACTGCGAATGTTTTCATATTCTTCCTACTTTTAATTTATTGTATTTGTTGCCGAAGATAAGAGTTCTGTGAAGGAAAAACAAATGAGACAACATTTATTGTTTATTGTTTTTTGCATATCCGCTTTTGGAGTGTTATTTTTGTCGGAATATTATCTATTGCACAAAAGAAAAAGTCAGAATAAGTATGATACAAGGTAAGAAATTTATCTCTCCGGGAGCTTGGTTTACTATGATTTATCCTTCAACCTGGAGTGAGTTTGAAGATGGTGAGGGTTCCTTTCTTTTTTATAATCCCGACGTATGGACAGGGAATTTCCGAATTTCGGCTTTCAAAGCGGATGCTGCTGCGCGTGGTAGTATAAATTATGGAAGAGAGGCCGTAAAACAGGAATTAAAAGATAATCCTTCGGCTTCACTGGTGAAAGTTGGCAGGTTGGAATGTGCATATAGTAAAGAAATGTTTCAGGAAGAAGGAGCTTACTATACTACTCATCTGTGGATAACCGGTATAGATAATGTAGCCTTTGAATGTTCTTTCACCGTACCCAAAGGGGGCGAAGTGAAGGAAGCGGAAGAAGTGATTGCCACGCTGGATATCCGTAAAGACGGGCAGAAATATCCGGCGGAAGTAATACCTGTGCGTTTGTCTGAGGTTTATGTCATTAATGAAGGATATGAATGGACAGTAAACACCGTAAAGAAACAATTGAAGAAGGATTTTCAAGGATTGGAGGAAGATTTACCTAAACTCCAGCAGGTGATTGACAGTGGTGTGATCGGTAAAAAGAAAGAAGATTGGCTGGCTATTGGCATTACTGTTTGTACTATACTAACCAATGAAATAGAAGGTTTGGAATGGATGACATTGATTGATGGTAACCGGGAAGTGCCGGTGTTGCAGTATAAAGATGGAAAACTGATTGATCCTATGAAACTTTTGTGGAGCAGGGTAAAGGCAGGGGAAACGTATAAATTAGTGATAAGTGATCTGTTAGCGATGAGTGATTAGTGGGCTGCGCTGAGAGAGAAATCTTTGCTTATCACTAATCATTAATCACTAATCGCTAAAAAAATGACTCCTTATTTACAGATAGATAACCTTACTAAATCTTTCGGAGATTTAGTTTTATTTGAAAATATATCTTTTGGCATTGCCGAAGGACAACGTATTGGCTTGATAGCTAAAAACGGAACAGGAAAGACTACGTTATTGAATATAATCTCCGGGAAGGAGGGATATGATAGCGGGAATATTGTATTTCGTCGTGACCTCCGTGTCGATTATCTGGAACAAGATCCTAAATATCCTGAAGAACTTACCGTATTGGAAGCCTGTTTTCATCATGGTAACAGTGTGGTAGAACTGATCAAAGAATATGAACGCTGCATGGAGACAGAGGGACATCCGGGACTGGAAGAACTGTTGGTTCGTATGGATCATGAAAAGGCATGGGAATATGAGCAAAAAGCCAAGCAGATTCTTTCGCAATTGAAAATCCGTAATTTCGATCAGCAGGTGAAGCATCTTTCGGGTGGACAGCTTAAACGGGTAGCTTTGGCAAATGCTTTAATCACTGAGCCTGATCTGCTGATTCTGGATGAGCCTACCAATCACCTCGATCTCGATATGACGGAATGGCTCGAAGAGTATCTGCGTCGTACCAACCTTAGTTTGTTGATGGTAACGCATGACCGTTATTTTCTGGATCGGGTCTGCTCTGAAATTATAGAAATAGACAATCGTCAGGTGTATCAATATAAAGGAAACTACAGTTATTATCTGGAGAAGCGGCAGGAACGTATTGAGGCTACGAATGTAGAAATTGAACGTGCCAATAATCTTTATCGTACGGAACTTGACTGGATGAGACGAATGCCACAGGCTCGTGCGCACAAGGCAAAATATCGTCAGGACGCTTTCTATGAAATAGAAAAAGTGGCTAAACAGCGCTTTAATAATGATAATGTAAAGTTGGACGTAAAAGCATCTTATATTGGTAGTAAGATCTTTGAGGCCGATCATTTATACAAGAGTTTCGGTGATTTGAAGATACTGGAAGATTTCTCTTATATCTTTGCCCGGTATGAAAAGATGGGTATTGTTGGTAATAACGGGACGGGTAAATCTACTTTTATCAAGATGCTGATGGGGCAGGTACAACCGGACAGTGGTACGATAGATATAGGTGAGACCGTTCGTTTTGGATATTATTCGCAGGATGGGCTCCAGTTTGACGAACAGATGAAAGTGATTGATGTTGTGCAGGACATTGCCGAAGTCATAGAACTTGGTAACGGTAAGAAGCTGACAGCTTCGCAGTTTCTGCAACATTTTCTCTTTACGCCTGAGACCCAGCATAGTTATGTCTATAAACTGAGTGGGGGAGAGCGTCGTCGCCTTTATCTTTGTACAGTGCTGATGCGTAATCCGAACTTCCTCGTATTGGACGAACCTACCAATGACCTCGATATTATCACGTTGAATGTGCTTGAAGAATATCTTCAGAATTTCAAAGGATGTGTCATAGTTGTATCCCATGACCGTTATTTTATGGATAAGGTGGTAGATCATCTTCTGGTGTTTAACGGGCAAGCGGATATTCGGGATTTCCCGGGTAATTACAGTGACTATCGTGACTGGAAAGAGGCCAAAGCGCAGCAGGAGAAAGAGGCTGAAAAACCACAGGAAGAGAAGACAGCCCGTGTTCGCCTGAATGAGAAACGTAAAATGAGTTTCAAGGAAAAACGGGAGTTTGAACAACTGGAGAAAGAGATAGCCGGACTGGAAGCTGAAAAAGCAGCGATTGAAGAGCAGTTATGTAGCGGTATGCTTTCTGTAGACGAATTAACTGAAAAGTCTAAACGTCTGCCCGAAGTGAATGATTTGATTGATGAGAAAACAATGCGTTGGTTGGAATTAAGCGAAATAGAATCATGAATCTGACAAACTATCACAGTCATTGCCTGTATTGTGACGGGCGTGCTGATATGGATGCATTTATCCGTTTTGCAATTGCTGAAGGATTTACATCGTATGGTATTTCTTCTCATGCACCGCTTCCTTTCCCTACTGCGTGGACCATGGAATGGGATCAAATGGAAGATTATCTGGCTGAGTTCCGCCGGGTGAAAGAGAAGTATGCAGGCAAGATCGAATTCTATTCCGGTCTCGAAATTGATTATTTGAATGAGGAGAGTAATCCTTCGATAGCTCGTTTCCGTAAGTTGCCTCTTGACTATCGCATCGGTTCTGTGCATTTGTTATATAATGATAAGGGAGAAGTTGTGGATATTGATGTAGCTCCTCCTGTGTTTCGTAAGATAGTGGATGAGCACTTTCATGGTGACCTTGACCGGGTGATCCGTCTCTATTATGATCGCCAACTCCGTATGATGGAGTTAGGAGGTTTTGATATTTTGGGGCATGCGGATAAGATGCATTATAATGCGGCTTCCTATCGTCCCGGTTTGTTGGATGAACTGTGGTATGAAAACCTGATGCGTGATTATTTCACAACGATTGCCCGTTATGGCTATATGGTAGAGATTAACTCTAAAGCTTATCATCTATACGGTACATTTTTCCCAAATGAACGTTATTTTCCTTTGTTGAAAGAATTGGGTATCCGGGTGATGGTAAACAGTGATGCCCATTATCCCGAAAAGATCAATGCCGGACGTCCGGAAGCCTTGAAGGCATTGAAGCAGGCCGGATTTAAAACTGTAATGGAAATGCATGAAGGCGAATGGGTGGAATGTAGTATTTTGTAAATAAAATGCCAATATATGTAATGCCCCATTAGGTATATTCTAATGGGGCATTACATATATTATTATGGGAGGTTTCAGTTATTCTGTTCTTTTACATGTATTTGCCTGCAGGAATTCATTTAATAAGACTTCATAGTTGCCCTGTATCAGGATGTGATGATTGCCCAGTGGATTTTTCAGGAAATATTCGGCAGGAGTGTTCATCTTTATTCGTACCTGCGTACGGCACATATTGATGAAGTTCGTATTTTCCGTTAGTGTACCTGTTGACAGATAATATTCGTCCAGACATTCACCGCCACATTTCACAATGGTAACATCTCCTGTTGGTAGTAATCCCTGAATACCGATTCCGCTTTCTGTTTCAAAGTGGTTGCGAATAATATATTTTTCTGTTTGTTTTAAACCTATGGTACAATGAGCCAGAATCAATTCATTGGTGCGGGTATTAATCATCGAAGGATTTGCCATGAACCCAACCTTTCCGGTCAATGCTTTTGCTGTGAGAAGAGTAAATATAGATTGCAGATCACCTTCACATCCGGCAAGGATACCTTCATCATTCAACATTGCTAATGCCAGGCAACCGGTGGCACCTGTTTGTTCTATCATCTTAAAACAACTCAATGTGACGGCACTTAGTTTCTCTTCTTTGCATACCCTTTTGATAGCGCGGTAGAGGCGCATCGCTTTGAGCATATCTTCCGGAGTTCCTTCCCGGCAGGCCAATGCTTGTGAGGCAACAGCAGCACAGGAGGCTCCTACCTCATTGTCGGTGATACGGTCATAGATTTTATACACCCGCTCCAATGGTATATCAATGTACTCTACTCCCCATCGGCGTTTGGCCAGCAGATAATCTACATTGCTTGCTACTAGCCAGGAAGAGGGACTGCCAATCACACCGATACGGACACCAAAAAGTGAACGCTGTGCCTGAAAGTTATTATATAGGATATGTACACGTTTGATAATAGAGGTAAGTTCACCATGCAGAATCTCGCTTTTCATTCCCCGGTTGCGAAGCCAGGAAGATACCTCAAGTGCAGCGGCAAGTGAGTTTTGCATGCCATCTGCAAGGATTACAGCAGGACGGGGAAGAGATTCGAAGTGCTGTATGACCAGTCTTTCTACTCCTCCGGTGGCAATGAATATTATTTTAAAATCGTCATTGCTGAGTTTGTCAATATCTTCATAATTAACAAACCGTACAGTGAAGTATTTCTCTAATTCGCTTAGAATTGCTTCGTGCGAACTACGTATCGAAGATTGTTTGTGTAGTAATGATGCGAATGTGATGAGGTTTATGGTCATTATGGTATTGTTTTAGGTTTCATATATGACAAATGTATAGCTTTCTTTTCATAATACCATAACGTTTTTAACCTTGATAAGGTTTTTAAAGTTTTTATGTCTCTGTATCCGATTTATTGTGTACATTTGCCCCTTCTAATAAAAAAAGTGAATTGTAAATATATAAATTGTAAATTGCCTTATGCCAACAATCTCCATTCGCGGAAACGAGATGCCTGCATCTCCAATCAGAAAGCTGGCTCCTCTGGCTGATGCAGCCAAGCAAAGAGGGGTTCATGTGTTTCACCTGAATATCGGACAGCCAGACCTGCCCACTCCTCAGGTCGCGATTGATGCGATACGCAATATTGATCGTAAAGTGTTGGAATACAGTCCAAGTGCCGGATATCGCAGTTATCGCGAGAAGCTGGTGGGATACTATCAGAAGTTTAATATCAATCTTACTGCAGACGATATAATCATAACTTCCGGAGGTTCGGAAGCTGTACTTTTTTCGTTTCTCTCTTGCTTGAATCCGGGGGATGAAATCATTGTTCCCGAACCGGCTTATGCTAACTATATGGCATTTGCCATTTCTGCCGGAGCAAAGATTCGTACGATTGCTACTACTATCGAAGAGGGCTTTTCATTGCCTAAAGTAGAAAAGTTTGAAGAGTTGATCAATGAACGTACGAAGGCCATTCTTATTTGTAATCCGAACAATCCGACAGGGTATTTGTATAGTCGCCGGGAGATGAACCAGATTCGTGATTTGGTGAAGAAATATGACTTGTTTCTTTTCTCGGATGAGGTATATCGTGAGTTTATCTATACCGGTTCTCCTTATATATCTGCTTGTCATCTTGAAGGAATAGAGAATAATGTAGTATTGATTGATTCAGTGTCAAAACGTTATTCGGAATGTGGTATTCGTATCGGTGCTTTGATTACGAAGAACAAAGAAATACGTGATGCTGTTATGAAATTCTGCCAGGCTCGTCTGAGTCCTCCATTGATTGGCCAGATTGCTGCTGAGGCTTCACTTGAAGCCAATGAGGATTATCTGCGTGATACGTATGACGAATATGTAGAACGCCGTAAATGTCTGATTGACGGATTAAATCGTATTCCGGGGGTATATTCTCCCATTCCGATGGGAGCATTTTATACGGTAGCTAAGTTGCCGGTAGATGACTCGGATAAATTCTGTGCATGGTGCCTTTCTGATTTTGAGTATGAAGGTCAGACAGTATTTATGGCTCCTGCTTCCGGCTTTTATACTACTCCCGGTGCGGGAATAAATCAGGTCCGTATAGCCTATGTGCTCAAAAAAGAAGATTTGAATCGTGCCCTCTTTGTGTTGCAAAAGGCTTTGGAGGCATATCCGGGAAAGGTGATTTAGTGATAAGCGGATTTAGTGATAAGTGATCAGTACCATGCGGATTATAATATAATCACTTATCACTACTCATTAACTTACTAATCACTTATCACTAACTTACTAATCACTTTTTCTATGTCTTTATCCCTTTTCATCGCCCGTCGCCTTTATCGTGATACCGATGGCGGAAAGCAAGTTTCACGTCCGGCTGTTCTCATCGCTATGGTGGGGATTGCTATTGGTTTGGCGGTGATGATTATTACGGTGGCAGTGGTCATTGGTTTTAAGGGAGAGGTTCGTAATAAGGTTACCGGTTTCGGATCGCATATTCAGATCAGTAATTTTGATGCTGTCCGTTCCTTTGAAACACATCCTATTGTGGTGAGTGATAGTATGATGGCTGCGCTTTCTGCTTATCCGGATGTGAAGCATGTGCAACGTTACTCTACAAAGCCGGGAATGATTAAGACGGATGATGCTTTTCAGGGAATGGTTCTGAAAGGAGTGGGACCTGAGTTTGATGCTTCTTTTTTTCGTAGTAACCTGGTTGAGGGGGAGATTCCTGCATTTAGTGATTCGGTTGCAACCAACCAGGTTGTCATATCTAAAGCACTTTCTGATAAGTTGAAGTTGAAACTGGGTGATAAGATATATACTTATTATATACAGGATAATGTTCGTGTTCGGCCGTTGACTATCAAAGGGATTTATCAGACCAATTTTTCTGAGTATGATAATCTGTTTCTATTGACGGATTTGTACACAGTGAATCGTCTGAACAATTGGAAATCGGAACAGGTAAGTGGTGCAGAGTTGCAGGTCAATGATTATGACAGGTTGGAAAGCATTACTTATGAAGTGGCAGAGAGTACGGATAACCGCGCTGATAAATATGGGGGCGTTTACTTTGTACAGAATATAGAGCAGCTTAATCCTCAGATATTTGAATGGCTTGGATTACTTGATCTCAACGTGTGGGTAATTCTTATTTTAATGGTAGGTGTAGCCGGGTTTACTATGATTTCCGGTTTACTGATTATTATCATTGAACGTACCAATATGATTGGTATCCTGAAGGCTTTAGGAGCCAATAATTTCACCATTCGTAAGGTTTTTCTTTGGTTCTCTGTCTTTCTGATTGGTAAAGGAATGATTTGGGGAAATGCTATTGGATTGCTGTTTTGTGTATTGCAATCCCAGTTCCATATCTTGAAACTCGATCCGGAAAGTTATTATGTAGATTCTGTTCCCGTCTCTTTTAATATCGGATTATTTCTGTTGATTAATATGGGTACGTTGTTTGCCTCTGTATTGATGCTGTTAGGTCCTTCTTATCTGATTACAAAGATTAATCCTGCGAGTTCAATGCGATATGAATAATGATGAATACGGGTTTACCACAGAGTAACACAGAGTTCCACAGAGTGCTATTATCCGGATAAAACGCAGATTAAAGTGCTGATATTCTCTCTTTTATAGGGACATTTACTGAATATCCCTGCTTAAAGATACAAAAAAGGCAACTAACTCGCAATGAATTAGTTGCCTTTAATTTTCTTATTTTAGGAATATCCCTTTATATTTGCGAAAATCTGCGTTAATCTGCGTTTCAATAGCTCTGCATCCATCGCCTGTCGCACCTTCCCGTGCGGGAAGCACAAGCACTAATACATCAGTTCCACTTTTACCGGGAAGTGATCAGAGGGTGTGTGTGCCTCGTAGCTTTCAATAGAAATCTCTTCCGGACAATCCTTTGCATTGGCTTTTTCTATTCCTGTAGCTTTTGCGCTTCTATAAGTATCTGTCAGTACCCCGTATTTTTTTACTTTGAACAGCGGAGATATAAAAACATGATCTATCCGGCTTTCCGTGAAGTTATTCGGGTCAAAGCTGTTGAATGTTCCATTGGTAGCGTAGCGGAAGTCTGCTGTTTCATAAGAGTCAACAAGTACTCCCTTTTCGGTTAATGCTTTGTAAGAACTGTGTGTCTGATCTACATTAAAATCTCCTGTGAGGATAGCAGGGAGATTAGCTCCCAGTTCTTTCATCTTCTCTTGTACGAGGAAGGCACTTTCTACACGGGCTTTTTTACCAATGTGATCCATATGGAGGTTAAAGAACAGAAATTCGAATCCGGAATCTTTGCATTTAAAATGTCCCCAACTACAGATGCGAGGTAATACGGCATCCCAACCTATACTTGCTGTATCGGGTGTTTCCGACAGCCAGAAATCTCCTTTCTTGAGAAGATCAAATTTATCTGTACGGTAGAAAATAGCAGAATGTTCTCCTGCCTCTTTGCCATCGTTACGGCCTACACCAATGTAGGTATAACCGGGTAATGCCGCTTTCAGATCTTCCAATTGGCGAATGTATCCTTCCTGTGTTCCAAAGATATCGAAGTCGTGGTATTGTATGAGTTTGGCAATAACCGGATAGCGCGTTCCCCAACCGTTTCCGGCAATAGAGTCGCCTTCATTAGCATAACGAAGGTTATAAGATGCTGCTGTAAATGCTCCGTGTTCAATCGGTTTTTGACTTTGGCAACTGAGTAAACCTATGAGCAGGACGGCTAAAATTAAAAGATTCTTTTTCATAATAATGTATTTAAAGTAGGTTTGTTGTGTTATCTTCTCATGAAGTCTCCTTTCCCCCGATAGAAACGATAGAGTTTGAATTTGAGAGTCTGAAGGGGTTGTAACAGGTCAAATACAGGAAGAGAAAAATAATAGCGTCGGTTGTCTCCTTGTTCTGTCGCTGTCTTATTGATCACAATGGCTTGTGTAATATAACGTATTAACCATATAAATAGAGCAATACCGGTTACTAACCAATGGAGATGCAGTATTCCGAATATAATACCAGCTATACAAACTATATAAAACAACAGGCGTGAGAAGGTTTCAAAACCAAGAAAGTAGCGCTGGACACCTTTAAAATAACGTGCAGTAGCCATATAGCTCACTTTCTCCTCTTTCCAGTCTTTGTATCTTTCTACGGGTTGCATCCGTATTACAGCATTACTATTTGTTTCTACCCGTGTATTATCAGGAGTCGCAATCTGGTTAATGAACAAGTCGTCTTCGCCTCGTTGCAGATTCAGGTGGGTAGAGTATCCTTTTTCTTTGAAAAACATCTCTTTCCGGTATGCCAGATTACGTCCCAGTCCCATATATGGTTTTCCGGCAAGAGCAAATCCCAGATAACGCAGTGATGTAAATAAAGCATCGAATGATATGCGTTTATGCAACCATCCCTTGCCACGTTCGTATCCGCTGTATCCCAATACAATCTGGGTATGAGGGGTAAAATTGCGTGCCATTAGTCGTAACCATTGGTTACTTGTAGGTTGACAGTTGGCTTCGGTGAATACCAGCCAATCGTATTTACTCGCTTTGATACCTAGTGTTAATGCCAGCTTTTTACGACTGATATACCGGGCACTTTCCGGAGTGAAACTATGATATAGATGTTGATATTTCTCTTCAAAGGCAGAGAGTACTTCTTCGCTTTCATCCGTAGAACCGTCGTTGATGACAATCACTTCAAATTGTGGGTAGTCTTGTTCAAGAATGGCAGGCAGAAACTGGCGTAGATTAGACGATTCATTGCGTGCACAGATAATGACCGATAGAGGAGGAAGCTCTTTGGTAAAGTGCAGTTCGTTTTTTTTATCTGCGATATTTCGTGTATGTATCCGGTTATAGATGCCCAGATAATAGAATAACTGAATCACGAGAAGAATTCCGGCTGCTGATAGTAGAATCAGTTCGAAAGTATTGAATGTAAATGCTTCCATTGATTTTTATGTCGTTTTGGTCTTGCAAAAGTACGCAATTTTTCGGGAGATTCACTGTTTTACCATTCGGTTATTTTCGTCCATCCAGATATTCCCGCTTGAACATATCAACAAAGAGGAAAAATAAGGATAAAAGTAAAGGACCGAAGATGACTCCCATGAATCCAAATAGAGAGAGGCCAATGACTACTCCGAAAATAGTAATGAGCGGATGGATGTCTGCCATTCGTTTTTGCAGGATGAAACGTATCAGGTTATCAAGCTGCGAAACAATAATGCCTCCGTAGGCTACCAGTCCGATGGCATTGAACCAATCACCTGTAACTGCCATATATACAGCTACAGGAAACCATACCAGAGCCGTGCCTACCATTGGGATAACTGTGGCAAAACAGGTTAAGAAACCAAGTAACAAGGCATCGGGAGCTCCGAAAATGAAATAACCAATCATAGCCACTCCTCCTTGTATGATTGCAAGAAGTGGAATTCCAATGGCATTGGAGCGTACAATCATATTAATTTCATGTATCACATGTTTCGTATTTGTGGCATTGAATGGAAGAATATCGTTGATATAGGCTTCCATTCTGCTGCCACCTATCAACATGAAATATAGTACGAATACCAGTACGAACAGATTGATGGCAAAACTACTGATGCCCCCCATTACAGCTTGCCCGATGCGGGGAAGAGCCGAAACAATAAACGACACAGTATCACTGCCCAATACATCATAACCTGTTTTGGCTTTGATAATACCTGCCATCTCTTCAATGGGAGCAATGATAGATTGTGGGTCCAGATTGAAATTCTGCAATTTGTTGACTATGAGCCACACGGTAAGTGAAATAGGGACCAGAAAACATAAAATAGCTTCGGCAGTGATCAGCAGAGCCGAAATGCTTCGTTTTATCTTTCGTATTTCAGTGAGGTGCATCATCTGTTTTCTAACAAGAATATAGATAGTCAATGCTCCCAGAAGACCACCCAGGAAAGGAGTGATCTGTTTGAACAGGATGATTCCTAATCCAATAATAATAGCGATAAGTGAAAATTTCCAATATTGCTCTTTTGTACTCATAGTTTAATGTTTTATCATAAATATAAACGCAAAATGAGCTATAAAGGTTTGAGATTATGGAGGTTCTATGACGAATATTGTTTTTCCCGGCTGGTTTGTGGTAATAAAATAGGGAGATACTAACCATCTGTCATTTATAGATATGGGGAAGATATCAATCCATATCTGCTTTTACCCAATCTTCTATCATTGTGGGAAGCGGACCATAAGGTTGTACGCTTTCTGTTCGTAAAGGTTTCATTGTACCAAAATCTACTTTGTAGTTTTTACCTTCGGGGGTTACATAATAGACATTGTCTTTTTCTCTTTCATTAAAGGGAATATAAAACATACTTTCTTCCTCTTTAGAAACAGGATACCAGCCGGTGACAAACGGTCTGTTTTTTATATTCAGCGGATAAGTTATATAGTTGAAAAGATAGCAATAGGTATCGAAATCAATATCGTAAGGAAAGCTTAGTACATGCGCTTTGTTAGTGAATTTTTGTATCTTGATAATAGCTCTGTCCTTTTCTTTATTATACATGGCGCAGAAATCTTTTACTAATGTTTCAATTTCGTTGCTATCCACCTTCTCTACTAATATTATTTTGTTATTGGATACTTTATTCTGTGTGAGTATACAGTTTCTTCGTGTTCTTTCTGTTTGTCTTTTTTGTTTCCTTAGTCTCATTTTGTATAAGTCCCAGTACAGAAAGAGGATAAATGCGGCTATTGATGTAAAATATGCTATGGCTGCATGAGAATATTGTGTCTCTGCAAACATAAGCATACAGATTGCCATTCCCAATGAGCCTACAGGTAATCCGATGTTGTCATTCTTTTCCGAGTTACGGTACAATTCTTTGAAGTGAGGACAGTAAATCCATAAGAAGCTGATGAGTGCACTGATCCCAAATAAAATGAGAGTCCCATATTGTTTCGATAAACTTGAGGGAATTTCCAATCCACTCATTCTGAACAGAGTTACCAGAATGATCCAGCTGCCTGTCATTAACGTGTTGACACGTATGAATGGCAATACATATTGCTTTAATGTATTTAGTTTTTCCATATATACTGTTTGGCTTGTCTTGTGGGTAAAGTTAAATATTTTTGTTCTATATCCAATTGATAAAAGAAAAAATATTCATATATGTTGATTCTAATGTCTCTTGACATTCTCTCCTTGTCTACAAAATAACACTGTATGTCTCATTTCCGAAGATCAGTTTTTATCTTGCTTTACCTTCGCAGCAGAATTAAAAAAACAAAAAGAATGAATAAGACAGAATTACTGGCGGCTATGTCCACACAGTCTGATATGAATGTAGACGATTGTAGCCGGATGTTGAAATCTTTAAAAAAGGTTGTAAGTGATGAATTATCACAGAAACTTCGACGGAGTGGCAGCTGGATTTTATTAGGAATAGCTTTATTGGTGTCTGTTTGTGTGTTTGGTCAGGAGAAGGCAATGCGGGCTCCTGTACAGATCATCCGTGGAATAGTTATTGATGGTGCATCCCGTCATCCCATTCCTTATGCTACGGTTCAATTGACAGATAAACCGGAGATGGGTACTGTAAGTGATTTCAAGAATACATTGTTTATTCTTTTTGGCCACAAATAAAAGCGTCACAACCCTTTTTTACTGTAATCATGTTGATAGATTATATTTCTGCACTCTTGATGACTACACTTTGTATGGTAGGAGGTTCTATGACTGTTTTATTGAAACTATGGATAGTTAATAATCAGCGTATTGCACAGTTGGAGAAAGCACATGTTTTATCAGAGGTAGAACAACTGAAAGAACAAGTCAGCCCCTCACTTTTATTTAAAATATTAAACCGTTCGGGGCATCTGGCTCTTACTGATCCGATCAAAGCTTCAAAGATGTTAATGAAACTTAGCCAATTACTACGTTATCAGCTGTATGATTGCAGTAGAGAAAAGGTGCTGCTTGGAAGTGAAATAAGTTTTCTCACTAATTATCTGACGTTGGAACAATTAAGTTCGGAGCGGTTTGAGTATAGCCTCTCTTCGGATGGAGATGTGAATTGTACCTTTGTTCTTCCTTTGCTTTTCATTCCTTTTGTGCAATATGCGGTAGAGCAGATGTGTGAACAGGGCATTTCATTTATATCTGTACATATCCGTCTGAAGGCTGATGTCGACGATATTATATTTGTCTGTTCCTGTCCGGGCATTGATTTCTTTGTAGGTGACGAACGAGGATTAGAGCGAATCAGACAAAGGCTTGATCTCCAATACGGGCAGTATTATGATCTGCAATTAGAAAAGGAAAATATTCATCTGGAGTTGAGAGGAGGTGAGGTATGGAGAAGAAAATAGATGATGGGGTTGTTTCCGATTTCTTGTTAGGTCCTCGTTGTAGGCTTTACCGGCATCTGCTACTACAGCTTGTGGTTTTACTGATAACCGTAAATGTACTTTGGTACGAACCTTTGCAGTCTCTTACGATCCTGCATCGTTTATTGGGATGGGTTATTTATTGGGCTACAATCGATTTTGTAATTTATACTAACATATATTGGCTGGTTCCCCGATTTTTGCAAAAGAATCGCTTAGGACTTTATTTGCTCACGGTCCTGGGAGTGATTTTTCTTGCTATACTTATCACGGTTGTTTATCAGGATATACTATATGCTTCTGCGATGCCCAGTCAGTATCCCGGTAGTTTTGCTATGTTCGTCAATGCTTTTTCCGGAATTCTCACAATTGGTTTTATTACTGCCGGTACGGCTGCTATTATGCTATTTCGGCATTGGATACTTTTTAAATTGGAGGATTTATTGCGTTATCAGATGAATGATAGCTCTCGTGAGAATGTTTCTCTTAGCTCTGATATTCGTTTTTTGAATGATTATCTGAATCTTGAAAAGATACGTCGTGACAAGTTTGAGTATACCCTTATCCAAGAGGGAGACATCGATTCTGTCTGGCTTCCGCCTTTATTGTTTATTCCTTTTGTAGAAAATGCAGTGAAGCACAATTCAGACAGTGAGAATCCTTCTTATGTTCATGTTTCTTTTAAAGTTTGTGACGCGCATCTGGAGTTTCAGTGTGAAAACTCAAAGCCGGTTATAGTGAAAGAGAAAGGTAGGGTAGGAGGTATCGGACTTGCAAATATCCGTCGCCGATTGACTTTGTTATATCCCGGGCATTATCTTTTAGAGAGAAAAGAAACCAAAGAAAACTATACTGTAATTTTATATTTGGATTTATGAATTGTATTATTGTAGATAATGAACCACTGGCGCGAGAGGCGATGGAATTGCTGATTGCAGATACCGGCGTACTCAATCTTATGGGAACTTTCAACAGCGCGGTGTCTGCTTCCCGTTTCATGGAAGAGTATTCGGTTGATCTTATCTTTCTGGATATTCAGATGCCCGGTATTACCGGTATTGAGTTTGCCCGTACCATCTCCAGGAAGACACTTGTTATTTTCACTACTGCTTATACAGAATATGCCCTTGATAGTTATGAGGTAGATGCTGTTGATTATCTTGTCAAACCCATTGAACCGGAACGCTTTAGAAAAGCTGTTGACAAAGCCGTTTCCTATCACTTACTTTTATTGAAAGAAGAAAAAGAGGCTATTGAAACCATTAAAGCTGCTGAATACTTCTTTGTCAAGGCAGACCGCCGTTACTTTAAAGTGAACTTTGCTGATATTCTTTTTATTGAAGGGCTAAAAGACTATGTAATTCTACAACTTGACGACCAGCGTATTATTACCCGCATGACTCTGAAAGCAGTTTTCGACCTTTTACCGGAAAACACTTTTATTCGGGTAAATAAGTCTTATATAGTTAATACCCGGCATATTGATTCTTTTGATAATAACGATATCTTTATTAAATCCAACGAGATAGCTATCGGTAATAGTTACCGTGATGCTTTTTTTGAAGAGTTTGTATTACGAAAGAGAATCAGATAAGTTTGTTTGTATATTGTTTCTTTGAAAAGGTGATACGTTTAGACGATATTGGATAATAAAATAACTAAATTAGAACATATAAGCAGGTAAAGTATCATAATTTTGTCAGAACAAAAATAGTATACTATGAAGAATAAGTTTTTGATAAGTTCTTTACTGTTGTCTTCAATAGGAGGTAGTACAGTTGCCGGCACTGTTCCGGACAAGGAACATCCTAATATTATTGAAAGTAAGAGCTTTGGAAAAGAAGTGGAACCGATGGGCAGAACAACAACACGTTTTTCCTTTTGAATACCGTCCTTGGGGAGAACGTATTAAATACTATAAAACATTGAATCCTGATCAAAGCGGGAAATAACATTAGGGTCTATAGATGGAATTATTTTTTTTGAAGTGCATCTTTTGCAGAGAGATGTATTGGTACTGAGCACCCCATTGTTATGTATTCACATTCTTCCATGATTAATTCAGCCAACGAATGTTATAAAAGAACAATAATCAACACATTATGGTATTTACTGTTTTAATCACCGTATCTTGCAGGATATGAAGAATAGACTCCCGCCTATTTTATCCCGCCTCAGTATAAACTATTCTAAAAAAATGAATCATGAAAGGTAAAGAAAGAAAAAAAGAAGCCAAGAAAGAGAAGTCAGACAAAGCAGGCTCAAAAGTTCTGACTGAGTATCAGAGAGAGAAACAAAGTAAGAGTGAAAGCAAAACGTTCGTAATGCCCAAAACTTAATGGTAAAAATCAAAAGGGAAGGCGTAATACTTGAAACGACTTCTCTTGAGTTTGAAAATGAAAGTGTGATGAATCCGGCAGTAATTGCCGAAGGAAATACGGTACATATGTTCTATCGTGCCGTGAGAGAGGGTAATCATTCCACCATTGGTTACTGTCGTCTTGAGGGCCCCTTGAAGGTGGTAGAAAGGAATACAGTTCCATTGCTGGTGCCTGAGTTTCCGTATGAATGTCAGGGGGTGGAAGATCCCCGTATCGTACAGATTGAAGACATTTATTATTTAACCTATACAGCTTATGACGGTTTCAGTGCTGTAGGTGCTTGGGCTGTCTCTTCTGACCTAAAACATTTTGAGAAAAAAGGAGTTCTCACTTCTCAGATTACGTATCCTCGTTTTAAGGAGTTACTTCGTTCGCAACCGGCTGTTATAGCCAAGTATTATCGTTCCTATAACAAACGGGAAGCCGTAAATGACAAAGGGAAACCTTTGTATCTAATGGATAAAAATCTGGTGTTTTTCCCCCGTAAGATAAACGGGAAGTTTTATTTTATGCACCGGATCCGTCCCGACATCCAGTTTGTAGCTGTAGAGCAATTGGAAGAACTTACTGTAGCCTTCTGGAAACAATACTTCTTGAATTTTGCATCTCATATATTGCTGGCTCCTCTCTATGAGCATGAGTCAAGTTATATTGGTGCAGGATGTCCTCCCATAGAAACACCTGTCGGCTGGCTGCTGATATACCACAGTGTATATGATACTCCTGCCGGATATGTGTACTCTGCTTGTGCTGCCTTGCTGGATATAAACGATCCGTCCGTTGAACTGGCACGCTTGCCGTATCCTTTATTTTCTCCTACAATCGGATATGAACTTTCCGGTGTAGTCAGCCGGGTGTGTTTCCCTACGGGTTCAGCTTCGTTTGGCGATACACTTTATATCTACTATGGAGCGGCTGATAAACAAGTGGCTTGTGTGTCGGTACAACTGACTGAGTTATTGAATGAGTTAATAAGTCAAATTAAATGAAAAAGATAATATGCATAACTACTTATCCTCCTCGTGAATGTGGTATTGCTACTTTTGCACAAGACCTGATTCGGAATATAATGACTAAATTTGGTGATTCTTATTCTATAAAAGTGTGTGCGGTAGAATCCGATACAGAAAAGCATGTTTATTCAAAAGAGGTGGAATATACGTTGGATACATCAGACGCTGCTGCCTTTGGTGCACTTGCTGTACAACTGAATACAGAGCGGGAAGTGGAGATGATACTTGTACAACATGAGTTCGGACTGTTTCATGAGAATAGAATGGCCTTCCTGCAATTGTTGGAACAATTGTGTAAACCGGTAGTTTTAATTTTCCATACGGTGCTATCCCATCCTTCTTCTGGGTTGTACGCCTATATAGGGCGTATGGCGGTTGCCTGTGATTCTCTTGTGGTGATGACGTATACTTCTTATAGTATTCTTGAAAGAGAATACCATGTTCCTACCGGGAAGCTGACAGTTATCCCCCATGGTACTCATTTGGTTTCACTTCGCGATAAGAAGAAATTAAAGGAAATATATTATGTTTCCGGTAGGAGGATACTCTCTACCTTTGGTCTGCTGAGTGCCGGAAAGAGTGTTGAAACTACGCTGAAAGCCCTGCCGGAGATTGTGAAAAAGAATCCCACTGTATTGTTTCTCATCATAGGGAAAACACATCCTATGGTGCTTAAGGCAGAAGGAGAGGCATATCGTGAAATGCTTAAAGCGCAGGTTGCCAATCTGGAACTGGAAGAGTATGTCCGGTTTGTCAATTGCTATCTTGAGCTTCCGGTACTATTGGAATATCTGCAACTTACTGATATTTATCTCTTCACCTCCAGCGATCCTTGCCAGGCGGTAAGCGGCACTTTTGTTTATGCACTGAGTTGCGGATGCCCTATTGTGGCTACGCCTATACCGCACGCACTGGAATTGTTGAGTGATGAATCCGGTGTCATCTTCGATTTCAAAGATTCTGCTCAACTGGCCATTGCGGTTAATCGTTTGCTTGCCGATGAGGTATCGCGTTCGGAGATGCAGATTGCCGGCTTGCAAAAAACAGCCGGTACTGCCTGGGAAAACTCAGCCATTGCCTATGCTTTATTATTTCGTACTATCGGTGAAAAAGAGAGAGAACCTCTTGTCTACTCTTTGCCGCCGATTAATATTCGTCATATATTGCGGATGACCCGTCAGTGGGGAATTGTACAATTTGCAAAGGGAAACCGTCCCGATTTAAAAACGGGTTATACACTGGACGACAATGCGCGTGCGTTGATTGCACTGTGCCAGATTGTCGCTTCCGGGATAAACGGATCTTGTACTCGGTATATTAAAACTTATCTTGAACTTATCTGCTACTGCCAGCAACCGGATGGTTCTTTTCTGAATTATATAGATAAGAATCATACCTTCACAAATCAGAATAAAGTGGTAGGACTTGAAGATTCCAATGGCCGGGGTATTTGGGCACTGGGATACTTTATTTTTTATGGCAGGCTTTTTCCGGACTCTTGGGTAGAAGAAGCTCGGGTAGTGCTTCAAAATACTTTTCAGCAGATCAGATGGATGAAGTCTCCCCGTAGCATAGCTTTTGCACTCAAAGGTTTGTATTATTATAACCTGATGTACCCCTCTGATGAGGTACAAGAACTGATCCGGTTATCGGCAGATAAGCTGGCTCGGTGTTACCGGTTGACGGCAAAGGGCAAATGGAACTGGTTTGAGACTTACCTCACTTATGATAACAGTATTCTGCCCGAGGCGATGTTACTGGCTTATCTGGCAACGGAAGACGACACATATAAGACGATAGCACGAAAGTCGTTCGATTTTTTATTGGAGAAACTATTTCCTGAAGATCATATCCGGGTAGTTTCCAACCAGGGCTGGATGCATAAGGAAAAGGAATGCCATAAATATGGTGAACAGCCGGTGGATGTGGCAGGGTGTGTCATTGCATTATCTGTTTTTTATCGGGTATTTCCGGAAGAAGAATACCTAATTAGACAGCGAATTGCCTTTAATTGGTTTTTGGGGCACAATCAACTGCATCAGATAGTTTACAATCCTGCTACAGGAGGCTGTTATGACGGGTTGGAAGAGAATAATGTTAACTTGAATCAGGGAGCCGAATCTACTACTTGCTATCTCATGGCAAGGATGTCTTTGGAGTGAGGAGTAATGCTCTGTTACCATATATATGGTGCCTCATTATAATATATTTTAACGAGGCACTATATATGGGCATTTTTATTTACAGATGATTATTTCTATATAGCTTCCATTTTTTATTTCTTTTCTAATAGAAACTCGTCTACTATTTTAATCAGCTGATCTTTGGGCATTGCTCCTTGTAAAATTTTCGGTTCTCCTTTTACTGGGATCATTAATAAGGTGGGGATACTTTGGATACCGAATGTTCCGGCAAGTTCAGACTCTTTATCCACATCTATTTTATATACATCTATTTTCCCGGCATAGTCTTTACTTATATTATCCAAAATGGGTGCCATTGCTTTACAAGGACCACACCATGTCGTGTAAAAATCGATGATCGCAGGACGATTGCCTTCAAATTTCCACTCATTGGGATTGGCTTCGTAATTATATACTTTTTTTAAAAAGTCTGCTTTAGTTAATGCTATTACTTCCATATTGCTTTGTTCTTTTTGAAAATTAGCACTTTTATTGTCTTTATTGCCTGCACAGGCTGTTGCTATAAAAGTCAGTGTGAGGGCAAAAATTGCAGTTAAGGTTTTAATTGATTTCATATACTTCCTTTTTTATTGTTTTTACTGTTGCAAAGATAGTGCTGTCAAACATATATATAAATGACAATTTAGCTGAAATGTTTGGCGATTTTTCCCTTTTAACGCTCTTCATAAAAACTTTTCTCAAGAATTATCCTGTTATTTTACTTCCACCAGACTCTTGTAGGATATTTCATCAGAATTGAGTAATAGTTTTAAAAGCATACGTAAACGTTTTGAGGTGGGGATTATAAACGCTTATAAACTATTTATGTATATAAAAAAGACTAATGAGTCGCTTTGTACCACGCAGTCTGATATTTTTCAGTGGCATAAGGGTTAGTACTTGGATCTGAGATTGTTGCACCGGAGAATGTATTGATTTTAATCTTTCCCTTGTTCATGGTGTAATAATAATCGGTATGCCTTTTATAGGGGATAGTGCGTTCCAGTTGTTCTTCAAATCGTGCCAATAGGCCGGCGTCTGTACAGAGTTTTGCTACATAGTCCCCACAGTCGAAAAAGAGGGTGGGGGTATACCCGTCCATTGTCTGTATGGTATATAATGAAGAGGAAGGAAGAGTATATTGGTTATTTATCTCTTTCATTGTAACAGCTAAATTTTCCAACTCGGAACATACCGTTACTCCGATTGTCCCGCAAGGCATTTCTTCGTAGTTCTTATAGAACTCGTAAAATGCATCACATATACTTTCATAATCGACTTTACCCAACAGATGCGGACCAATCTCAGCATAAGGCATACCGTAAGCCATAATCTCACAAGGGGAAGCAATCAGATAGTCGGTAACTTCTTTCAGATCATAGGCAACTTCTACAGAAGCCATGTAACAGTCATCAAAGAGAATATACTCCATTTTTATTCCGGCATTTGCAATCCCTTCTGCAAGAGTGGTGGTGTTAGTCTGATATTCAGGACTTAATCCACCGAAATAGCGTGTCATAGGTACGCCTTCATATTCCCAGTGTTTCTTTTGGCCTATACTTCGCGCCTGTGTGGTTGGTACAGGAATCCATCCCATTCCGTGACAACCGATTGTCATGGCATAGCGGTTGGCAGGAGCGAGGGTTTTAACATCATTCAGAATGGAAGTAATACCCGTGGCCGTAGTGAAAGCGGGGTTATGATAAATTTTCAGGGGTTTGCGTATGCATTTGCCATTATCATATGCCAACTCAAAGAGTACTGCTTCAGTGGGCGAAGTACAGAAGAATACTACAACCCTTTCGTTCTTGAGTATGTTTCGTTGTACTACACTCTCAAAGTCCGATATATTGGTTTCGAAGTAAGATTTAAGATTGCTGGACCATGGAAGATACATGAGTACGGTCTGATCCGTTTTGACAGGCCAATCCTCCTGTTCGCATGATGTAAATGCCAAGGGAATGATTAACAGTATAAGGAGCAAAAAACGTTTCATTACTTTCAGTGGGCAGGTCATTATCTTCTTCTTTTTATAACAATACATTTGTCTTTCAGATACAAACGTAAGAAATATTTCTCTAATAAGGAAAATATAGGGAGGGAATGTGGGTTACTATTCTATTTATTCATTTATATTTGCTGTTCCTATACAAGTTTCCCACAAATCACGAAGTATAAAGAAATGAAAACAGATAAAGAAAAAATGCTGGCAGGTGAACCCTATCTGGCTTTCTGTGACGAGTTGGTAGAAGATCGTGCCCGGGCAAAAGACGTTTTGTTTGAATACAACAATTTGCGTCCGTCGGACATGGAAAGACGTACTGAAATACTGAAGCAATTCTTGGGTGCAACCGGAAAGCAATTGCTGGTCGAACAACCCTTCCGTTGCGATTATGGCTATAATATTCGTGTCGGCGAGAATTTTTATGCCAATATGGGATGTACGATATTAGATGAGGCTTTGGTGACCTTTGGAGATAATGTACTGTTGGCTCCTAATGTGAGTATTTATACGGCAGGACATGCTGTAAATGTGACACGGCGCATAGCCGGTTGGGAGTATGCCTGTCCGGTAGCAATAGGGCATAATGTGTGGATTGGTGGTAATGTAGTGATACTTCCGGGAGTTTCGATTGGTGATAATAGCATAATAGGTGCCGGAAGTGTGGTGACAAAGAACATTCCTGCCAATGTTGTTGCTGTGGGAAATCCCTGTAAAGTGATTCGGGAACTTACCGAAGACGAACGGAAATAAAATACTTTAGATAAAACGGAATATGAAGAAACATTTTTTACTTGCAGCTGGTCTGTTTATGACATTTGCTGTGCAATATCAAACAATTATGGCACAAAGTCTTGAAAAGATGAATTGGTTTAATGAACCTGATAAATGGGAGATACGGGATGCACGTACTTTCTCAATGATAGTCCCTCCGAAAACGGATTATTGGAGAATATCCCATTATGGTTTTACAGTAGATGATGCACCTTTTTACTATGCTCTTTACGGTGGGGAGTTTGAAGCGAAAGTTAAAATAACGGGAAACTATGTGACTACTTTTGACCAAATGGGACTGATGATTCGTGTGGATCATGAGAACTGGATAAAAGCAGGTGTGGAGTATGTGAATGGTAAACAGAATGTAAGTGCTGTGGTGACACATAAAACAAGTGACTGGAGTGTGGTAGAGTTGGATAAAACTCCTCGTTCTATCTGGATAAAAGCTGTCAGAAAGCTGGATGCCGTAGAAATATTCTTCTCATTGGATGATAAGAAGTATACGATGATGCGTACCTGTTGGCTGCAGGATAACTGCCCGGTAATGGTGGGATTAATGGGAGCATGTCCTGATGGTACGGGATTTGAAGCTATCTTTGAAGATTTTCAGGTGAAACAATTGCCTGATACACGTCGGTTGGAATGGGCAAAGAAGCAAAAGTAAAACTTTAATAGACTCCACTGCAGAGTAGCACGGAGCAACTGAGCTAATATTGTGCTGTGTTTTCATCGGCACACAGGATGAAACGGATAATGCGGATGACGGCGGATCGAATCTTATTTTTCACTGATTATCAGTAAATAGAATAAAAAGATCCGTTGTCATCCGTATTGTCCGTTTCGTCCGTTGCCATAGAAGATATTTTATTTCCGGAGCTTTATTTCCGGCACAAGTATAAACCGGGTGTCCGGGAAGTATCTCTCCATATACTTTCTGATAAAGCTTTGCGTATCCTCTTGTATTGTTTTATCTTCTACTGTGGGATACAGATTATACATCACAGTATCAAGATGGATCCCCCGGTTACGTATGGCTTCAAAGCTGAGTAATGTGTGGTTGATGCTTCCCAACTTGCCGGAGGTTACAAAAATGAGCGGGTAACCCTTTTGGGCTACATAGTCGATAGTCAGCAACTCTTCGGTCAACGGCACCATCAGTCCGCCGGCACCTTCGAGCAGAACGATGTCATAACGGCGGCTGAGTTCGGCGGTGGCTTGTTCCATCTTGTTGAAGTTTATGGGGCGCTTGTCCAATTGCGAGGCAAGATGCGGCGAAGCCGGATAGGAGAAAATCTCCGGCATAGTGAGTCCTTCACGATCTTCTTCGGTGTGAGGAATTCCCATGATACGGCGGTGCAGGTCAATATCTTCGGAATAACCTACATTGCCGGTCTGAATAAATTTCTGGGTAATAGTACGCTTTCCGTTCTTATTGAGTTCGCGGGCCAGGAAACCGGTGGCATAGCTCTTTCCGGCATCAGTGTCAATGCCGGATACAAAAAATACATTCTGTTTCATTGTTTCTTCTTTTTTGCGATGATATAAATAGGGTGATAAGTAAGTGTCACGGAGCGGTTGTTACCGGATTGACGGGGATAGTCCTCGCAGAAGCGGTTTAGTTCGCGCCGTGTCCAATGGTGTTTACCGATACCCGTAACTCCTGTTTCTTTCAGATGATAGAGCACTTGCAGCGGAGTGGTAAAGGTACGGGGGACTACCTCTTCTTCTGCATAAATGATATCGTACATAGGAGCGAGCGAAGCCTTCAGGTCGTGGAGCGAACGGTAGGTAAGTCCGTGACCGGTGACACTGCGTATCTCTTCCATGTTCTTTTGCCCGAAAGTGGTGAAAGCGAAATACCCGTTTCTACTCAGATAGTTCGTGCAACGGTGAAAAAAGTGTTCCGGGTTTTCAAACCATTGAAGGGTAGAACAGGAGGTGATAAGTTCCGTATCTTCGGGAAATGCGAGTGTTTCGGCATCTCCGGCAAGGAAAGCTACGCCCTGATTGAGCAGGTCTTCACAGCAGGTCTGCATGTCGTGGCAGATATCATTCAGGAGAAGCTGTTTCGGTTGCAGGGTATGATAGAGCAGCCGGGAGTAATTACCTGTGCCGCAACCAAATTCTACCACTTTCCCCAACGGGGTCGGAGGGAGATATTGCTGTAAGAGGTGAATCATTTTTTCGGCTATCTGTTGCTGTATATTTGCTTCCCGCGTATAAGTACCGATTGCTTTAGAGAAACGTTCGGCTATCAGATTCTTGTCCATATTCATTTCAGGTATTGCGTAAAGAGTGATTCGTCATAATGAGCTTCGTTACCATGGAGGATGGAAGCGGAAGTCTCTTCCCAGACAGTATGTTGATTGGCGGGCGGGAAGATACGGTCGTTTTCACCGATGATGGCTTTCTTCCAGGAGAAACCGGCAGGAGAAAGTGCCCGATATTGCCGGGCGATGGCGGCGAGTTCCTCTTTCAGGTCTTCTGCTGACCGTTGGGGGGCAATGTGGCGGAAGCTGTCAAAAGCACTTCCATTGGCGCACATCCGGCGCTGGAATTTCCGAAGGGATGCTTCGTTCAACCCCTCTAATGTTCCTTTGAAAATGGCAGGAGGAATACCCCGTTTCTCGTCGATAGGGAAGGGGGTGCCGTTGATCGCGACACAGCTGTTGACGGGAAGTGCAATGCGTGAGAGTACTTGTGAGGCCGCCCAGACCCCCATAGACCATGCCACAACGTCGATATGGGAGTAACGGGCTGTCGGGGAAGTGTCGAAATCGAGTGTATGATAATCGTAGCAAATCATAAAATCGCTTTCACGGGGTGTATATTGTATGAAAGGGCGTTCATCCATTCCCCAGCCTGCGAAGAACAGGAGAAGGCGATCTCGTTTCTGATTTGTTGACGTATGGATATATTGGTTCATAGGTAGATGTGATACTTAAAATAATGTTGTGTAATATTACTATTGTTGCACAGTTTGGAATACTAAAGTCTGTCTTTGTAAAGCACTGATTATTAAAGGGCTTACAGAACGCTTTTCTCCCCGGAGCCGAACAGCCTGCTCCCCGGTGCCGAAGAAGCTCTTCCCCGGAGCCGGGCTACCTCCTCCCCGGAGCCGGGCAAGGCGTACGGCTTTGGGAGAAAACTGTATGTAAAATAATGCGACTCTGCTTGAGGTGGATTCCATATTGTTTAAACTTATATATTCAGACAAAACGGAAGTAACGGTTGGCATCTTAGTATCTTCTTTTGAGGAAAATTTAAACAGGTTCTTCGACTTTTGATATTTCATTTATTAATTTCTCCATTTCACTTTCTCTGATCTCTGCCGTCAGCGAGAACCGGATACGTGAGGTGCCTTCCGGTACCGTAGGCGGGCGTACGGGCAAAGCATAGAATCCTTTGCGTTGTAGTTCTTCCGCCTTCCGGATGGCCACACAGCTTTCTCCTGTTATCAACGGCACGATGTGACTGGTTGAAGGGCAGTCATATCCTTTGTTTTTCAGGGCTTCCCTGAGTTGATTACTAAGGAACCGCAGGGTTTCACGTCTTTGCCGGAAGCCTGCCAGACGTTCCAGCATGAAGGAAGTCCACTGTACTGTCACCGGAGGCAATGCCGTGGTGAAGATGAAAGTACGCATCTTGTTAATAAGGTATTCCCGTATCACTTTCCGGCAGACGATATAGGCTCCTGCCGAAGCCAGTGCCTTGCCGAATGTACCTACCAGAAAGTCGATATCGTTGATGCAATCCTGCTCTTCTGCACATCCCAATCCTCTCTGTCCGCGTACTCCGAAGGCATGAGCCTCATCTACATACAACAGTACATTGGGATATTGTTTTTTCAAACGAACCAGTTCCCGGAGATCGGCTTCGTCACCATCCATACTAAAGATACTTTCGGTGACGACGATAATGCGTTCGTATTCCGAATGATTCACCTGCAAAAGACGTTCCAACTGGTTGTATTCATTGTGGCGGTACCGGATACATTTTGCTGCCGATAGGCGTATGCCGTCTATCAGGCTGGCATGTACCAGTTTGTCTGCTAATATGAGCGTGTGTGTATTGCTTACTGCCGGCAGGATACCTGTATTGGCATGATATCCGCTGTTGAATGTCAATGCCGCTTCGGTGCCGAAGCTATCGGCAAGTTGCTGCTCCAACCGATCATAAATACTGAAGTTCCCCGTCAGCAGACGTGAAGAGGAGGAGGTGGGCAGAAAAGTCTCCGTGGTCAGGGTTTCCCGGAACTCCCGGCGTAGTTTCCTATCGTTTGCCAATCCTAAATAGTCGTTTGAAGAGAGGTTCAGCATCCGTCGCCCGTCTACAATAACGTTTCTGCCTTCGTGTGTAATGGCAGGAAGCTTTCGTAGATTACTTTTCTCTTTCAGTTCCTGCAACTCTTGTTGCATCTGTTCGATGGTGGTCATAATTCTTTGACTTATTTATTAATTAGTAGTAAGTAGTCAAGTAGTTAAGTAGTCAAGTAGAAATGACTCGCCTAATGTATTCTACTTACTACTTGACTACTTAACTACTCAATTACTCATTATTTTGATAACTCCACTCGTAAGTTTACTTAATTGTTCCGGCGTGATGATAAACGGGGGCATGAGGTATACCAGCTTTCCGAAAGGACGCACCCAGATACCCTCTTCAACAAACCTCCGTTGCATGTATGCCATGTCTACCGGCTGACGTGTCTCAATAACTCCGATAGCACCCAATACCCGTACATCTGCTACGGCCGGAAGTGAACGTGCCGGAGCCAGTTCCCGCTTCAGTTGCTCTTCGATACGGCGCACATTTTCTTGCCAACCGGACTCTAATAACAGGCGTACCGAAGCACAAGCTACGGCACAAGCCAGCGGATTCCCCATAAATGTAGGGCCGTGCATAAAAGCTCCCGGTGCATGATTGGAAATCATATCCGCCACTTCATTGGTTGCCAATACGGCAGACAGTGTCATATATCCTCCGGTCAGTGCCTTGCCGATGCACATGATATCCGGTTCTACTCCGGCATGTTCCCAGGCAAAGAGCTTTCCTGTACGTCCGAAGCCGGTAGCTATTTCATCAAAGATAAGTAACAGATTGTGCTCATGGCAAAGTTTAGCTGCCTCCTGTAAATACCGGGGATGGTAAAACCACATACCGCCTGCCCCCTGTACAATCGGTTCAAGGATAAGTGCGGCGAGCTCGTCGGAACGTGTTTCTATCAGTTCTTTCAGAGGGAGAATATCTTTCGGATTCCACTCGCCATCAAAACGTGAGGCGGGTTGAGGTACAAAATAACGTACCGGTAGTGCTGATCCGAACAGCGAGTGCATCCCTGTTACGGGGTCACAAACAGACATTGCATTCCATGTATCACCATGATATCCGCTGCGTATGGTAATGAAATTATTCTTTTCTGCCTTCCCGGCGGCATACCAGTATTGCACGGCCATTTTCAGTGCTACCTCTACTGCCACCGATCCGGAGTCTGCATAAAATATCTTCTGCATCGAGGGAGGAACCAGAGGGAGCAACAGCTTTCCCAATTCAATGGCCGGATCGTGTGTCAGTCCGCCAAACATTACGTGCGACATTTTCTCCAACTGCTCCCGTACCGCTTCATTCAATACCGGATGATTGTATCCATGTACCGCACACCACCACGACGACATTCCTTCTACAAGTACCTGCCCGTCACTCAGTGTAATCGTAGCCCCTTCTGCCCGTTCTACTTTATATACCGGCAATGGATTCGTGGTCGAAGTATAAGGATGCCACAGATGTTCCCGATCGAACCCATCCTCCCTCTCTTTCCTTCTCCCATCTCCATTCTCCCTTCTCCCTTCCCTTATCTCGTATCCTGCTGCACAAATCATCTGCTTGTCTTCCGATACTTTTGAGCCGAGTGTAGTTAGCAAATCTCCCACGATAGCCGAGTTGATACCGATATGTAAAGCCCGTTTCATAGCTTCCGGAGAGAGTTGTGAACGTCCTCCGGCAAAGCGCAGATAGGCTGTCGGGTTGATAAAGCGGAAAAGTGCGATAGCGGTTAATACCTCTTCTTCTGTCAGCGGTGTTGCGTGTTCCAGTGGGGTACCTGGGATCGGGCTGAGCAGGTTGATCGGGATGGACTGTACCCCAAGTTCCCGGAGGGTGAAAGCAAATTCAATACGCTGTTCCAGTGTTTCTCCCATACCGATAATGCCGCCGCAACAGATATCCATACCTACCCGGCGTGCAGCATTGAGTGTAGCCAGTTTCTGCTCTTGCGTATGCGTAGAGCAAAGTTTCGGAAAATAGGAAGGCGCCGTTTCTAAGTTACAGTGATAACGGGTGATACCTGCGTCATAGAGTACCTGTAATTCATCTTCTTCGAGGAGCCCTAAGGAGGCGCATAGCTGAATGGAAGTATGCCTGCGCATGTAGCGGGTGGAATCACGGAGTTGAATAAGTTGTTTCGGGGAAGGTTTTCGTCCGCTGGTGACGAGTGAGAACCGGGCTATGCCCTGTGCTTCGTTGTATTGTGCCTGTCGGAGGCATTCATCTTTACTGACGAGGTCGTAAACCTCGGCTTTTGTCTGGTAGTGAGAAGATTGTGCACACCATTTACAGTTTTCCGGGCAACGTCCGGACTTGGCATTAATGATGGAACACATGTCGAATTCGCGCTGTGCACGGGCGACGGTAATCTCATGGGCAGCCGCATATAGCGCCTCCCTGTCGGCTGTATTAGCCAGCCAGGCCGCTTGTTCGGGCGTGATATCAACGCCTTGCAGCACCTGGTCTTTAAGTTCTTCAAGTGTCATAAATGTATGATAAGGGATAGTTTGAGCAGCTTTTTGCTTGGCGAGCGAACGTTCCGTCACGTTGAGATGCAACTGCCCGATGGTAACCTGGTGTCCCAGGCTGGCAAAGGCAGCATATCCCTTCCGGCTCCAACAGCGGAAACGGATGGCAGGTCTATGGATCGGACGGTTCGTTTTCATTCTTTTTTCAGGTTTTGAACGGGGCAAATGTACAAAGAAATTTTGAGTATGTGAACATAAAGACCTATCTTTGCGTACTACTAATGTCATACTTAGAATAATAGCCTTATGATTGATTTAAGCCGTAAACTCCCCATCGGGATACAAACTTTCGAGAAGTTGCGTAAAGAGGGATATCTCTATGTGGATAAGACTGCGCTTGTCTGGCAGATGGTAAGTACCAGTACTCCTTATTTTCTGAGCCGTCCCCGCCGCTTTGGGAAAAGTTTGTTGCTGTCTACTTTCGAGGCTTATTTTGAGGGGAAGAAAGAACTTTTCAAGGGGTTGGCTATCGAAGATTTGGAGAAAGAGTGGATCACCTATCCTGTGCTGCACCTCGACTTGAACGCCGAGAAGTATGATACTCCCGAAAGACTGAACAGCATTCTCAGTAACCACTTAACTCAATGGGAACTGAAATACGGAAAAGGAGTTGACGAAACTACCCTGTCGAGCCGTTTCATGGGAGTTATTAGACGTGCTTCCGAATTAACCGGGCGCAATGTCGTTGTCCTGATAGACGAATACGACAAGCCCTTGCTTCAGGCCATGCAGAATGAGGCTTTGCTGGATGAGTATCGCACGACCCTGAAAGCTTTTTATGGCGTACTGAAAAGCTCCGATCGTCACCTGCGTTTCGCTTTCCTTACCGGAGTGACCAAATTTGCCCAGGTAAGTGTATTCAGTGATTTGAACCAATTGCAGGATATCAGTCTGTGGTATGACTATGCTACTGTTTGTGGTATTACCCGGGATGAGTTAATTTCGATTTTCCAGCCTGAGCTGGAAGTGCTGGGCAGAGCTAACGATACCACTTATGAAGAAACGGTGGATGAGATGACCCGGATGTATGATGGTTATCATTTTCATCCTGCGGGAGAGGGCGTTTTCAATCCGTTTAGTGTGCTCAATGCGCTGAAAGCAAAAGAATTTAATGATTATTGGTTCCAGACCGGGACACCTACTTTTCTCGTTGAACTGCTTAAAAAGAGTGACTACGATCTTCGTATTTTGATTGATGGCGTGGAAGCATCTTCTACCGCTTTTACTGAATATCGGGTAGAGGCACGTAATCCTATCCCGTTAATCTACCAGAGTGGATATCTCACGATAAAAGAGTATGATAAGCGTTTCAAGATGTATCGTTTGGCTTTTCCGAATGATGAAGTGAAGTACGGTTTTATGAATTTCATATTGCCTTTTTATACACCAATACCGGACGGAGAACGACGTTTCTACATTGGCAAGTTCATCAAGGAACTACAGGCAGGTGATGTATCAGCTTTCCTCACTCGTCTTCAATCGTTTTTTGCCGATTTCCCTTATGAGTTGAACGAAAACAAAGAACGCCATTATCAGGTTGTGTTTTATCTGGTGTTCAAGTTGATGGGGCAGTTCACCGAGGCAGAAGTGCGTAGTGCCCGTGGAAGGGCGGATGCTGTGGTAAAGACTCCCGATCAGATTTATGTCTTTGAGTTTAAGCTGAATGGCACGGCAGAACAAGCCTTACAGCAGATTGATGACAGGGGTTATCTGATACCTTATCTGGTGGATGGGCGTGAAATAGTGAAGGTGGGAGTAGAGTTCAGTGCCGAAACACGAAATATCAGTCGTTGGCTGGTGGAGTAGTTATTGCCAGATTATTACTTAGTGCTTTTTCCTGTATTGCTTCTTCAGATAAAAATTGAATCCTGCATATATCTGCAGGGTACCAAAGCCATTGTTTAGTGAGAAATTATTCCGGTAGTAATCATAGGTTCTGCCCACAAAGGAGGTCCCGGCAAAATATTTGCTGTTGTTGTAAACTACCCCTGCACGCAGTATGAAATCTATGTTGAAGTTTTGGTACCAGTCGTTTGTTTCTGTTTGTACTTTTTCAATCCGTGAGGTTTTGTAGGCTATGGCAGGTGTCAGTGAGAGGCAGGCGAGCCAGTTGCGTGCAAACACCCAGTTGTAGGCATAACCGAGAGTGAGACTGATATTTGTGTATTTGATGTGTTCCACTCTCATGTCTTCATTCAGGCTTTCCTGAATAGTTTGCGGCAATTTGGTAGGATCGAAGTTCAGATGATGTGTTGAGATAGAGAACCCTGCAATCATCGATCCGGCACTGCGCCTTTGGTTAGTGCTTTGGCTGAAAGCTGCCGGATAGGAGAAGCGGCGGTAGTTGAATACGTAAAATGCATTTAGCCCCTTTATGTCTACTTTCAATCCATCAAAACTTTCGGAATAATTATCGGGCATGTCATCAAAACCGTCCGCTTTGTGTATCCGGTAGTCGTTACCGGTGCGTCGATAGAAAATATCCACCCCTAATTTGGAACTGTAAAGACTTAAATCAAACTCCGTTCCTTTTCTTTTTCCTTTCTGTTTGCCATAAAGCCCGTCGGTGTCTATAGACCATCCCAGGAATATCCAGCGCCAACCGAAGTAGGGACCTATCTTATTGCGGGGGTTGGGAGAGAACCGTAACCGTTGTGACTGAGGAGTACTACTGCTTAAACTATAATATTCGTAGTTGGTGAAGTGGTCCAGCATCAGTGCATAGTTGTAACGGTTGGGGCTGATATAAGTAGTATCGATATCACTGGGGTTGAACAGATAGTTGAAAGCTCTTATAAATCCGTTGGGACGTTTGGTTGTCTTCACACTGTCCGGCATGACGATGTTGCTCTCTTCATTCTGAGCGAACAAAGAGAGAGGCAATATCACCAACAGACAAATTACAAGTTGTTTCATACTATTATAATAAGTAGTTAGAATTTAGTAGTAAGTAGTTAGAATCCTTTCGGAATGACAACGCTGATATGCTGCATAGATTCTAACTACTGACTACTAACTACTAGCTACTGACTACTAACCTCATCATTCGCGAAATTAATACTTCCTTCCCGTTTGTGCAATCTTCCTTTAAATTTTGTTTCGTATCTTAAACAAAACAAGGCCATGTAATGTTAGATACCTCACGTAAATAAATCCTAAACCACAAGAAAATATGAGAATCAATCTACGTCTATTAGTAGCGTTTCTGGTCTTTGTTGTATCTGTATCGTTGCAGGCGGCCATACAACAGGAGAAACGTGTTTCGGGCACCGTAATATCCGACGGAGAACCATTACCCGGTGTTTCCGTACAGGTAAAAGGTGCCACTACCGGTACCATTACCGATATCGATGGAAAATATTCTATATCTGCCCCTGCCGATGGGATACTTGTTTTCCGCTTTGTAGGGTTAAAGACGGCAGAGAAGCCTGTGAACGGACGGAGTACCATTGATGTTACTCTTGAATCCGACAGTAAGGAACTGGACGAGGTCATGGTAGTAGCTTATGCCACAGCCAAAAAATATAGCTTTACCGGAGCCGCTTCTACTGTAAAAGGAGATGAGATAGCCAAACTACAGGTAGCCAGTGTTTCGCGTGCTCTTGAAGGTACTGTTTCCGGTGTGCAGGCAAGTGCTTCCAGCGGGCAACCCGGTACGGATGCCGAGATACGTATCCGTGGTATCGGGTCTATCAATGCTTCCAGTGCACCGCTCTATGTAGTGGATGGTGTGCCTTTTGATGGTTCCGTCAACGCTATCAATCCGGATGATATTGCTTCCATGACAGTGCTGAAAGATGCTGCTTCGGCTGCTCTTTACGGTTCGCGTGGTGCCAATGGAGTCATTATTATCACCACTAAACAGGGACAAACAGACTCTAAAACAACCGTCAATGTAAAAGCCTCCTTCGGTGGTTCCAATCGTGCCGTACGTGATTATGACCGTATAGGCACAAATGATTATTTCCAACTCTATTGGGAAGCCTTGCGCAATCAATATGCCAAGGATACGCAGAACTATACTCCTGCTACAGCTGCCGTACAGGCTTCAAAAGACTTGGTAACCAAACTTATGGGAGATGGTCCCAACCCTTATGGACCCAATTATTCACAACCTGTAGGCACGGACGGCAAACTTGTAGACGGTGCTACCCCTCTGTGGGATTTTGATTGGAGTGATGCTATGGAACAGCAAGCTTTGCGTACGGAACTTAACCTCAATGTATCCGGAGGCGGACAGAAGAATCAGTATTTCTTTTCCGCCGGTTATCTGAATGATAAGGGGATTGCGCTTGAATCCGGATATCAGCGTTTCAATCTGCGTTCCAACATCACCAGTGAAATGACCTCCTGGCTGAAAGGTGGCGTTAACATGAGTTTTGCGCATTCCATGCAGAACTATCCGGTATCTTCGGATACCAAAACCAGTAATGTGATCAATGCAGGACGTACGATGCCCGGTTTCTATCCCATCTACGAGGTAAATCCCAATGATGGAAGTATCATTTATAAAGACGGAAGTCCTGTACCTGATTTCGGACCCTATCGTCCTTCCGGTTCTATGGCAAACTGGAACCTGCCCGCTACTCTTCCGCTCGATAAGTCCGAACGGATGAAAGATGAGTTTTCGGGACGTACTTTTCTGGAAGTTACCTTTATTCCCGGTTTGAAGTTCAAGACGAGTTTTAATTTCGACCTTATCAATTACAATTCTCTCGATTTCACAAATTCCCTTATCGGTCCTTCGGTCACTACCGGAGGTGGCTCAAGTCGTGTCAACACCCGTACCTTCTCCTGGACGTGGAACAATATTGCAACTTATGATAAGACGATTGGTGAGCACCACTTCAATATACTTGTTGGGCAGGAAGCTTATTCCTACCGTTATGATGAACTTTCTGCTTCCCGTACGAAAATGGCGTTACCTAATATGCCCGAACTGGTAGTTGGTTCGCAACTCACCGGAGGTTCCGGTTATCGGATTGATTATGCCCTGGTGGGTTATTTCTCTCAGTTCCTGTATGATTACCAGGACAGATACTTCTTTTCTGCCTCTTACCGCCGTGACGGTTCTTCCCGTTTTGCACCGGAGACCCGTTGGGGTAATTTCTGGTCGGTAGGAGCTTCCTGGCGTATCGATCGTGAAGACTTCATGGTTTCTACTTCCGATTGGCTTTCGGCTTTGACTTTAAAAGCCAGTTACGGAGCACAGGGAAATGATAACTTAGGTACTTACTATGCCAGCAAAGGACTTTATGCCATTGTATCCAACCTGGGGGAGAATGCACTTGTATCCGACCGTATTGCCACTCCGAAACTGAAGTGGGAAACCAATCTCAACTTCAATGTGGGTGTGGACTTCTCTTTATGGAACAATCGTGTATCCGGTTCGTTCGATTTCTTCCAGCGCCGTTCCAAAGATTTGCTCTATTCACGCCCTGTAGCTCCTTCTATGGGATATAGTTCGGTTGATGAAAATGTGGGGGCACTGAAAAATACCGGTATCGAACTGACGCTGAATGGTACGGTGATCCATACAAAGGATTTCATGTGGAAACTTGGTTTCAACCTGACACATTACAAGAACGTAGTCACCGAACTACCTTTGAAAGACATGCCTCCGGTAGGGGTGAACAAGCTAAAAGAGGGGCGTTCCGTCTATGATTTCTATACGAAGGAATGGGCTGGGGTAGACCCGGAAAACGGAGATCCGTTGTGGTATATGGATATACTCGATAAGGATGAAAATGTGATAGGTCGCGGTACAACCAATGTGTATAAAGATGCTACTGATTATTATGTCAACAAGTCATCTTTGCCCAAGATATATGGTGGTTTCAATACAGCGTTTTCTTATAAGGGCATCGAGCTTTCGGCGATCTTTGCCTATAGCGTAGGTGGGTATATCATGAATCGTGATATCACTATGATTCTGCATAATGGTAGTGCCGAAGGGCGTTCATGGTCAAAAGAGATATTGGATCGCTGGACACCGGAGAATCGGTATACGGATGTTCCGGCATTGGGTACTACTTCCAATAACTGGACTTCCTACTCTACACGTTTCTTGCAGAACAATTCCTACATGAGGCTGAAGAACCTTACCCTCTCTTACACATTGCCGAAACAGCTCGTCAACCGGGCGTCGTTGAGTAATGTACAGGTTTTCGTACAAAGTGATAACTTGTTTACTATTCATCGTAATCAGGGGCTCGATCCGGAACAAGGCATTACCGGACTGACCTATTATCGTTATCCTGCAATGAGAACTTTCTCGGGAGGAGTGAATGTGACGTTTTAGGATTCTAACTCCCAATTCCTAACTACTAACTACTTACTACTAACTAATTTATAGTTTATGAAAAAATATATCTATCCTTATATGGCCTTCCTGCTTTTATTGGCGGGATGTAGTGGTGACTTTCTTGATAAAGAACCTACGGACTCTGTTAGTTCCGATGAGGTTGGTGTACCCGGTAATGCCGAACGATTGTTTAATGGTGCCTGGTATAATCTGTTTGAGTATGGCACAACCTATGCCAATATTGGTTATCGTGCTCTTCAGTGCCAGGACGATATGATGGCGGATGATGTCGTTTCCCGTCCTGCTTATGGGTTTAATTCATCTTATCAGTTCAATGATATAGCAATACCGAACAATAGCCGAACCTCTTTTGCCTGGTATCTCATTTATAAAACGATTGATAACTGTAACACCGCCATTGCTATTGATGGTGATTCGGAAGAATTTTTTCAGGCAAAAGGACAGGCACTTGCTTTGCGGGCGTTTTGTTACCTTCATCTGGCGCAACACTATCAGTTCACTTACCTGAAAGATCCCACTGCTCTCTGTGTACCTATCTATACAGAGCCAACTACAAGTGAAACGGTGCCTAAAGCGAAATCTACTGTAGCTCAGGTGTATCAGCGCGTTTTTGATGATCTTAACCTGGCACAAAGTTATTTGAAGAACTATACCCGTAAAGGGGATGGGCAGAAATTCAAGCCGAATACCAATGTTGTCAATGGGCTGCTTGCCCGTGCCTATCTGTTGACCGGACAATGGGAGGAGGCAGCAAAGGCAGCCGTCGCTGCCCGTCAGGGATATTCGCTGATGACAACGACTGCCGAATACGAAGGATTCAACAACGTATCTAATAAAGAATGGATCTGGGGGCATCCGCAGACACTTGCCCAATCCGATGCTTCCTATAACTTTTATTACCTGGACGCAACCTATGTAGGTGCTTACAGTAGTTTCATGGCCGATCCTCATTTCAGGGATACATTCTCCGAAGGAGATATTCGTTTGGGATTATTCCAGTGGATGCGTGAGGGATATCTGGGTTATAAAAAGTTCCATATGCGTGCAGATGATACTGCCGATATCGTGTTGATGCGTGCCTCCGAGATGCTTCTGGTAGAGGCTGAGGCCCTTGCCCGTGAAGGTTTCCCGGAGAAAGCAGTAATACCATTAAATGAATTGCGCCATGCCCGCGGATTGGGTGACTATGATTTAACAGGTAAATCACAGGAAGATGTTGTCAATGAGATCCTGATGGAGCGTCGTCGTGAACTTTGGGGAGAGGGTTTCAGTATTACTGATATCTTGCGTACACAGCAGTCTGTGAAGCGTGTTGCACTTTCCGTCGAAGAGCAGGCGCAGCAAGTAGATGCCTGGCAGGAAGGAGGAGGATTTGCCAAACGCACTCCGTTAGGGCATTGGTTCCTTACATTCTCCGGAGGAGATGCATTTGTGCCAAACAGTATCAACTATCTGTATGCTATCCCGAAAGCTGAGATCGATGCCAATCCGAATTTGTAGGCTTTCGGGTACTTCCCGCACGGGGAGGTACGACAAGCGATGATTAATTATTGAAATGCAGATGATCGCAGATTTTCGCAAAGAATATAAAGAGGAAGAACAACTGTCTCTTAATTTGCGTTAATCTGCGATCATCTGCGTTTTAATAAAACGCTGTTATAGTATGAATTAACTACTTAAACAAATAACTCTGTGGTGAAATATATTCATTACTTTTCAGCCAATAACCATGTCCACTTATGCCAGATACTTTCCAAAGGTCCTTGTTTATGTTTGGATAGCCACCATTTACAGAACCGGACTTGCAGTAAGAAAAGAATAATACCGATAATCAGACTGACTGTATAGCCACAGTAAGGAGCCAGATAGAATCCGAACGGAAAATAAATGATAGCTCCCATGATAGATTGGCTGATATAATTGGTAAGGCTCATTTTTCCATAAAAACGTAGGTTTGTTACCGCCTTTCTGAATTTTTCTTTTTGATACAGGATCACAAAGGAGGCAACCAGGACAAACGTAAATGCAAACTTTTGCCACATATCAAAAGCAGTACCAACTGTCTGTTTGACTATGTCACTTTCGCTTTGCATAATCAACTCTTTTAGTGAATAGAGGGGGGCAAAACATATGGCAGCAACAATGAGCGTCTTAATCCAAAAACGAAGATGCGAGTCGGTGGTTACGAACAACTCTTTTCTGCCGATGTACAGACCCATTAAGAAAAGTCCGGCTGTTTGCAGAAAACGTCCTGCTCCGATAGCCCAAAACAGACTGGCTTTTTGTCCCAGAGTGACATTACCTGCAATGAAATCCCAGAAGTTACCTGCTTTGGTATAATCGGCCACTTCCTGATACATTGCACCCACACCCAAATCGGGCAACGTATATGACGGATTGAATAAACTCATCAGATAATGGTACCACTCAATGGGCTATAACAGGAAAAAGATTGCTGTGATCAGAATAGCTTTATTACTCCATTTCCGCACTAAGAACAATACAATCCCCACAATAGAGAAAAGCAGTAATACATCTCCCGCAGGAAAGAATGCGGCGTTTATGGTAGCAAAACCAACTAATAATACTAACCTCCAAAGAAAGCGATAACCAAAATCTTTTCCCTTCTTCTCTTGATTGTGGCATTGGATATAAAATGTAAATCCGAAAAGTAAAGCAAATATTGCGTAAGACTTTCCGGCAAAGAGTGAGAATACTACATTAAGTGTTCCGTTATCAAGAATGTTCAGCCATTCGGGCGAATCGGTCGGATAGACAGGAAATATAAAATGTTCTAAACTGTGTACCAATAAAATTGCCATTACGGCAAATCCTCTCAAGGCATCTATCACTTCAATACGTGGTGTTTTATTTACTGTTGGTTGCATAAAATAGTTTTTTATCTTCGTTAAATATCTTGTTGCAAACATAGTAATTAATTGTCATTCATCAGATTCATTTTGATAAATATTTATTTTCGAACAGTTTTTTCTATTCGTTCTCAGTTATCAAAACAGTACTTATTGACTGATAATCGTCGTTGAAGGTTATGGATGGTAAAGAGTAAATATGAATGTAAATTATTGAATGACAGTGTGGTTAAATAATGTGTTCTTTATGCTGTAAAAGTACGTATTTAAGTGTGTATTAAATACGTACTTTTATATAAGAAGAGTACGTACTCTTATCTATAAAAAGTACGTACTCTTGTCAGACTAAAATTTATGATTAAGAAACGCTGTTAATGTTGTTAATTTATTATTTCCAATGATTTCTTCGATACATAATAGCTATGCTTCATTCGATAAATGTATAGTTACCAAAAAAGTAATTATAAAGATCCTTTCAGAGGAAATATTAAGATGGAGTATGGATTCTTGATCTTATGTAATTGCTTGATTTATAACGAATATAAACCTCTTTTTAGAGGTAGGCAAAAGTGTACATTTCTGTGAGTGTTAATTGTACACTTTTGCCATACTTAACTGTACATTCCTGATGTACTAAATAGTACACTTTTGTAAAGCAAAAAATAGAGTGTTAAAAAACGTGTTAACAATATTAACAAGCCCTGTGTTTGATGAATGCATCATTTTCTTCTTTTCCTTGCCGAGCGGGCTATTTCTTTTTTTATCCATAGATAATATCCTGTCAGGGGTAAGGTAGCACCTAACAGTGAAGCTATAAAACTCAGAATCCGGGTAAACATACCTCCCCAGCTACCTACATGTACAGAGAAAATCCAGCCACGTATCTTGCCGGAATTATCCAGGTCTTTATAAAGTGTAGCCTCAGTTATTTCTCCATTTCTCGGATTAAAACTGTAACGGTCTGATGCACGTTGATTACCGAAACGGTTGAAAGAGACGTTTGCTGTACCGTTTGATACAGTGATTTGTTTATAATCGGGATTTTGAACTTTCAGTTGTTCGTATACTTTTTGCCACAAGGCGTAAGGAGAATATTCTCTGTTTCCTCTTCTTTCTTCACGATCTTCACCACGATTGTGACTTTCGCTTCGATTACGGCCTTCGCTCCGGCTATATCTTTTTTCGTCTCCTCTGTGACGTCCATCTTTGTTGCTTTCTTTGTTTCTTTCTCCCTGTCGTTCTTTATTTGATGTCTGAGAGGTCGTTTCCTGAGAAGAGGTTCCTTGTGTGGCTTCTACGCCAAATGCTTTATAGAATCCAGTGCGATACCAACCGAAAGACCAGGTCAGTCCGGTGAGAGCCAGTACGAGTAAGAAGATAAATGTGTACAGTCCACCTGCTATATGCAAATCATACCAGAATCTTCTCCAGCCTTTATTCACTGAAATCTTGAGACTGTTTTTCAGAGCTTTGGCATTACGTGGAATCCAGACAATAATTCCGGATATCAGCACAAAGACAAACATCAACGTGCTGACGCCAACAATCATCTTACCCCAAAAGATACCTCCATCTGGTTTCATGCTATCCAGCAACCATCTGTGTAGCTTGAACATGGTCGTAAAAAACGGAGCACGTTCATATTTTCCTTTTATTTCACCTGTATACTGATCAATATATACAGATGCCCGTCTGGGTTTGGAGAGGTTGACCTGATATGCTTTTGCCGGATCGGATGAAATGCTGATTCCCGTCACTGATATACTATCAGGCAGAGTTGCTGCTACTTTCTGTACCAGTTCTCCAGCGGGTAGGGGAGTCTCTTCTACTTTACTGACATAATAAAAGTCGTGCCGGCACAATTCCATAATTTCATTCTCGAAAACTAAAGCTGCTCCGGAGAAGCAGATGACAGTAATGATTAAGCCGAAAGGAATAGAAAGCCAGAGATGTATTTGGCGAAATATCTTCTTCATATATCTTCTTTAGTAAGGTCATGAAAGGAGCCTGCAGCACATAAGGCTTGCAGGCTCTTCAATCTGTTTATTTTATGCTATTATTTATTTTATTTTCAATCTACCAACACCGCTGACTTGTGTTGCTTCTACTGCTATACCCATTGTTGCGGTAGCATTTGTCGGGTCAATCTTGTAGATAGCAGGATGGCCGGTAGTAGTTGTAACTGTGATATAAGTGAAACCGTTTTCTGTATACGGGGTATTACCGAAACCAGAGATCTGATCAGCTGATGGCAGGCCATCTACATAAGTAAGTTTTCCGGTTGTTCCTTTGTAAATAGCCAGTTGGTTGGCAACAAAATCTTCTTCACTTAAAGGACGGTCGTACATCAACATCAGGAAATAATCTCCTGTGAGGTGCCAGCAACGGAGGAAAGACTTCCCGCCGCTTTGTGCTTCAATGCTATAATAGTAGTTCGGATCAAATTCTTCTGTTCCGGCTTTGATACGTACCACTCCGGCATCCAGTGTAGTCCGTTGACGGGCATCACTCATTGTCTTGGCATAGCTGGGGGAGAATACATAGATATCGCCGTTATCTGCGCTCCAGATGGTCTGGTAGTACTGAGACTTCATACGGCCACAGGCATAACTGATCTGTTCTGTTTTGATAAGCTTCTTAGTTGTAAGCGTCTCGTCATCAAAAATTGCTACCCAGCATTCGTTAGGGTATTGTGTCCACTGTAGTTCTCCTTTTTTATAGCTGCTACTGTTCGAACCACCATCTTCAGTTTTTACCAGATCTTCGTTACCCGGCAATATCCATTGACCCCCGTTGGCTTTTCCACCATATTGGCTCAAACCCATTGGAACTGCAGCACTATAAATTTTATTGTTATGTTCCAGGATACCTGCAAGTGTTACAAATTCGCCATTACCCAAAAAGTTTTCTGACATGTATGCTTTATTTTGGGTATTATTGGTCGTAAATGTTTCGGCTGCTACATCCAGATAAGATAACAAAAACATCTTTGGCAAATATCCATTCTCGTCAGCATATTCCGTAGGTCCGTCGCCGGTGGAAGAAGTCATGATATACTTGTCATAGATACCGTAGGTGGTAAATCTCTTGACGGCATATTCTCCTGAGCGTGCCTGCATTTCATAGTTGGCATTCATGAAATACGACCGGGTTGTACCGGCATTTCCCTGATTGTATGTCAACCCATACAGATATTGGTCTTTATAAAATACCCATTGGGTTGCACCATCGTTCACAAGGCCATTATTTATAGTAGAAACAGTTCCTCCGTTTAAAGTTTCGGAAGTCAGCAGAACGTTAGTTGTATTTCCGGAGGCTGTGACAGAGGATGCGATTACATATTCACCTTTGCCTACAGTACCTGCTCCATTACCCTGTTCATCATCTGAACAGGCTGTCAATGTCAATCCGACCATTGCTGTTGCAAATAGTCCATTTAAAAAGAAGTTTTTCTTCATGTTATTTTTAATTTAAAACGATTTGTTATTTATTTTTATCTAAGTAGTACTTCAAATTTAGTTCATACAATGATAGTGTTTTATTGAAACGCAAATAATCGCAGATTTTCGCATATTAAATGGCTGCGCTATACTTGAGCGATGATATGCTTTGCGTGAATCTGCGACAATCTGCGTTTCAATAATAGTATCATATAATTTTGAACCATTACTTATTGTTTTTTAGTTTCCAAAATGTATGCGAACCTTTCCATAGAATGCACGTCCGGCTTTTTGAAGGCTGAAGTTATCATACAATTTCTCGTTCGTGAAGTTACGGCACTCAAACGATATATTATACCGGCCATTCTGAAGGCTATATGAGAGTGCCAGATTGTGTGAGAATTGATTGGGTACCACATAATCACCTTTATTTGAACCAAGATTGGATGAATAATAAGTGAAACTATGCAAATACTGATTGTCATAAGACATGGTCAGTGTATTGCCTTTCTTCCAAAGATTCCGCCAGTAGAAGGATACATCCGAATCGGCAAACATATAGGGTAGGTTGGGCATACGTTCACCATAGGCAAGATTGGCTGCGTTGCTGGAAATGGAGGTTTTCATGTTGTCACGTACATTCATTTGTGTAAAATTCCCTCCTATACTCAACCATTTTCCGAACCCATAACGGGCGGAGATGTTATATCCTTTTGTCAATACTTTGCCATAGTTAATATAAGTAGCGGCATATTTCCCTCCACTCAGATCTGCAATATTACGTTGGATATAATCTTTTGTATTACGATATATCAACCCTCCGTCTACGTATATGGAGTGCTTACCGAAAGTTTTATTATAACTCAGATTAAGGTTTAGGTTATCACTGCTCTCCGGTTTGATGCCGATATCTCCCATCTCCAGGTCTTCATCACCGAACATCTCTTCGATGGTGGGCAGACGGTAGGCTTTCTCATAAGATACCTTCACCTGTAAACCGGATAGAATGAAATAGGTACCTGCTGCTCCGTAACCCATGGAATTGATGCTACGGGTGGTACGTACATATTTATCTTGGTTGGTAGTCGTAGCTATCGGACCTGCCACAAACTGGTCGTAGTATTTACCAAATACGGAGAGATTCCATTTTTCAGATGGCATCAGGCGATAAGACAAACCGGAAATATTTTTGCGGGTCTCTTTGGCAATGGCATCTTTTTGTTCTTCTTTGGCAAGCAGAGAGGTATTAGAGCGATGGAAGGTATTTAACACATGATTGAAAGTCAGCATATGAGCCTTGCCGATACGATAATTAAGGGTTAAAGTACCGTTCCAGTTATTGTTATCCGCTTTTGAATACTGATTGGATTGTTCTCCCGGTGAATTCAGTAACTTCTTATCTCCATACCAGTTGTACTTATACGAAGCGGTATCTACATTCGTTGTCATATTTTTGTTGTAATTGGCCGTTAACACAACATCCAGACCTCTTGTAAACAGGTTACGCTTGTTGTACTCCAACGAGGGCATCAGCGAATGTCCTTTACGATGCTTCTGGCCATATACAATCTCCTGACGTACGCCTGTCTGGATATCTTTGTACATATTGGAGTAGGTAAAACCAAACATCAGCCGATCTGCCCATTTCTTGTCTACTACTCCGAGTTTACCGATAACGGCTTCATTATGATAGGTATCGTTGAAACGCTTCACACGCACCTTCTTATCTCTGTCAATTCTGCCGGTTTCGAAATCTTCTACAGGAGAATCCACATAGTAGTCGTTATCCGAATAGTTTTGGAAAGCATTGATTTCATAAGTAAATCCATTTTTGAAAGTCTGTCCGAAGTTGGCGTATGATTTGTGAGTATTGAACGATCCGTAAGAATAAGATGCATCCAGAAACCAACGCTGGCGTTTTTTGTTGGTGACAATATTAATGACACCACCAATGGCGTCAGTTCCAAAACCTACCGGTACTACCCCTTTATATACTTCGATGCGATCAGCAAAGTTCACGGGGATATTATTCAATCCAAAGGAGCTTCCCACCCCTTCCTGAGGTACACCGTCAATAAACACTTTGACGTGTTTACCGCTGAAACCGTCAAGCATGAGTTGCATATCCGAACCTACACCACCCGATTCACGGAGTTTCATTCCCGGTGCTTTGGTTAGTGCGTCACTTAGATTCTTTGTGGTATTCTGAAGTTCTTTCGTATCTACTGCTACAGCATTAAATGCCGATCTTTTTATTCGGCTTACACCCGTAGAGGTCACTACTACTTCATCCAGTTCGGTAGTAGCCGGGTTGATCATAATATTTAGTTTGTTTCTCTCATCTTGTGTCAGTTCTACTTTTTTTTCTACTGTTTCGAAACCTACAGCAGACACAACCAATGTATAATGTCCGGCCGGGGCCTTTAAGTGATAAATGCCTTTTTCGTTGGTGGTACAGCCAAAGGTGGTACCTTTTAAATAGACGGTGGCAAAGTCAATGGTTTCTTTGGTTTCGGTAGATATAATTTTCCCTGACAACATTGCTCTCTGTTTTTGTGCAGAGACAGAAAACAGGCTGAGAGTTATTAAAAATAGGAGAACCAGTTTAAATCTTTTTGTTTTCAATGTGCTTTTATTATTATTTGTTTTTAAAACTTTGCAAAGGTCTTTATTATTTAGATTCTGCACAATCACTATGATTAGGTAATCTATGCATGGAAAATGTCGTGGATGTAATACGCTGCAATCACCATTAAGAGGTATATTACTTAAAATAGAATAAAACAGGTTGAAGAATAACGAACCAATATATCAACCGATTATACTATTCTAGTTTAACGAAAGCTAAACTTAAGTTCTTTATATGTTTGACAACATATTCTTATTCGTTGATGTTGCTTTAATTTGCTGAATTATAGATATATAACTTTTTATATGCGCAACGTGTGTGCGCACACATTGTTGCTTATTCAGATTATTCATCTTACTTTTGCAGAAGAAAAATAGAGTTTAAGCTATTTATCCTATGAATAAAGAATCTTCAAATATTCGTATTATAGACATTGCCGAAATGGCAGGGGTATCCGTTGGTACGGTAGATCGGGTGATCCACAATCGTGGGCGTGTATCCGAAGAGAATGAGAAAAAAGTAAAGGCCATCCTTGAAAAGGCAAACTACCAGCCCAATCTGATGGCACGTTCTCTCGCTTCCAAGAAACAATATCATTTTATTGCTATCACTCCCTCTTTTGAGCCGGGAGAGTATTGGGAAGCCATTTCCGAAGGGATAGATAAAGCCGCTTCCGAGACGGAACTTTATAATATCAATGTAACCAAACTCTTTTTTAATCAGTACGATAATAATACCTTTGATGTGATTGTACGCAATCTCTTTGATGAAGAAGAGATAGATGGAGTACTGATTGCTACCTTATTTACCGATTCTGTGAGTCGCCTTTCCCGTATGCTCGATATCAGAAATATCCCTTATGTCTATGTGGATTCCAATATCGCGGGTGAGCACCAATTGGCCTATTTTGGTACAGAATCTTTTGATGCAGGATTTATTGCAGCCAAGCTACTGACGAGTCAGATTGGCAATCAACCGGACATTCTGATATCCCGGATCATTCATAATGGAAAGAATGATTCCAATCAGGGGAGGAACCGTAAAGAAGGCTTTTTACAATACCTGAACGAGAATGGATTTGGAGGAAAACTGCATGAGGTTGAGCTAAAGATTGCTAATTCTGAATATAATTTTGCAAAACTGGATAAGATATTTTGTGATAACCCCCGGATAGAAGGAGCTGTTATATTCAATTCAACCTGTTACATTTTAGGGAATTATCTCAAAGAAAGAGGGCTGAAAAATATAAAACTGGTGGGATACGACTTGATTGATAAAAACACAGAATTACTCTCCGAGGGAGTGATTACTGCTTTGATAGCCCAACGTCCCGAACAACAAGGATATAACGGCATTAAGTCTTTGTGTAATCATCTTGTGTTGAAACAAGACCCTGAAAAAGTAAATCTGATGCCGATAGATATTCTCATTAAAGAGAATCTGAAATATTATTTGAACAATAAATTATAACTTAATAAAACAGAGAATCATGAACGAATTATTTAGTGTAAAAGACAAAGTTGTTGTAATCACCGGTGGTGCCGGTATTTTAGGTAAAGGTATTGCCGCTTATCTGGCAAAAGAAGGTGCTAAGATTATAATTCTTGATCGTAGTGAAGAAGCTGGAAATGCACTTGTACAGAGCATTAAAGCCGATGGAGGGGATGCAATGTTCCTTTATACTGATGTGATGAATAAGGAAGTACTTGAAGGGAATAAAGCTGAAATTATGAAAGCTTACGGACGTATCGACGTATTGCTGAATGCTGCCGGAGGAAATATGCCGGGAGCTACCATTGCGCCGGATAAGACTTTCTTTGACCTTGAGATCGATGCTTTTAAAAAGGTGGTAGATCTGAACCTCTTCGGAACAGTTTTGCCTACGATGGTATTTGCCAGTATCATGGTTGATCAGAAGAAAGGTAGTATTGTAAACTTCTGTTCAGAATCGGCTCTTCGTCCGTTGACTCGCGTAGTAGGTTACGGAACGGCCAAAGCTGCTATCGCTAATTTTACTAAATATATGGCTGGTGAACTGGCTTTGAAATTTGGTGATGGTTTGCGCGTAAATGCAATTGCGCCGGGATTCTTCCTGACTGAACAGAATCGTACTCTGTTGACCAATCCCGATGGTTCTCTGACTGACCGTGCAAAGACTATCATTGCTCATACTCCGTTTGGCCGTTTTGGTGAACCGGAAGATTTGTACGGAACCATCCAGTATCTTATTAGTGATGCCTCCAAATTCGTAACCGGTACAGTAGCTGTTATTGATGGTGGCTTCGATGCTTTCTCAATTTAAATTAGAAGTTGGGAGTTAGTAGTTGGAAGTTGGAATGAGAGTAATCTCAATTGTAAATCGTAAATTGTCAAATCGTAAATAAATTAGTAGCTGGAAGTTGGAATGAGAGTAATCTCAATCGTAAATCGTAAATTGTCAAATCGTAAATAAAAATAGTATGTATTTATGTGAACAAACCTGGCGCTGGTATGGTCCTAATGACCCTGTGAGTCTGTGGGATATAAAGCAGGCTGGTGCCACCGGAATAGTGAATGCCCTTCATCACATCCCTAACGGAGAAGTGTGGACAGTAGAAGAAATCATGAAGCGCAAGCAGATGATTGAGGAAGTGGGTCTTACCTGGTCGGTAGTTGAAAGTGTACCTGTGCACGAACATATTAAGACCCAGACCGGTGATTACCTGAAATATATTGAGAATTATAAAGAAAGTATCCGTAATCTGGCCCAATGCGGTATTATGGTCGTTACTTACAACTTCATGCCTGTACTTGACTGGACACGTACTGATCTTGCCTATACAATGCCCGATGGTTCTAAAGCACTTCGTTTTGAAAAGGCAGCTTTTGTAGCTTTTGACCTGTTCATCCTTAAACGCCCCAATGCTGAAAAGGATTATACGGATGAAGAGATAGCCAAGGCAAAAGTACGTTTCGAACAGATGAATGAGGACGATAAGAAACTTCTCGTTCGTAATATGATTGCCGGACTTCCGGGTTCAGAAGAAAGTTTCACTGTTGAGCAATTCCAGGAAGCTCTTGACAGATACAATGATATTGATGCGGAGAAACTTCGTTCCAACCTTATCTTCTTCCTGAAAGAGATAGCTCCGGTTGCCGATGAAGTGGGAGTGAAGCTGGTGATTCATCCGGATGATCCTCCTTATCCTATTTTAGGTTTACCCCGTATCATGAGTACGGAGGAGGATTTTGTTAAACTGATAGAAGCGGTTCCTAACGAATCAAATGGTCTTTGTCTATGTACTGGCTCTTTCGGTGTGCGTGCCGATAATGATCTTGCCGGAATAATGGAGCGTCAGGGTGATCGAGTAAACTTTGTTCATCTGCGTAGTACACAACGTGATGCTGAAGGTAATTTCTATGAAGCCAATCACCTGGAAGGAGACGTAGATATGTACAATGTGATGAAGAACCTGTTGAAGTTGCAGCAACGTCGCCAGTGCTCTATTGCCATGCGTCCTGACCATGGCCATCAGATGATTGATGATCTGAAGAAAAAGACGAATCCTGGATATTCATGCCTGGGACGTCTCCGTGGTCTGGCAGAGTTACGTGGTCTTGAGTTGGGTATTGCAAAGTCTATCTTTTAGTACTTCTTACATAAGTATATATGCCAAATGATGCATTTGAAATATATACTTTAAATAATGAATGAGATGTGTCTTCTTTAACACATCTCATTCTTTTTTTTGTTTGCTAAAGACTGTATTTATGCATTTATCGTCTATATTTGCTCCATCTATAGTTTTGAATTAAATAATAAGTAGCATTTCAAATTTAGTTCATACTATGACAGCGTTTTATTGAAACGCAAATGATCGCAGATTAAATGGCTGCGCTATACTTGAGCGATGATATTTTTTGCGTGAATCTGCGAGTTTCTCTGCGTTTCAATAATAATATCATATAATTTAGAACGATTACTTAGCCAATTGTGTATTACTATGAAACCACTTTATCAAGAACTTCCGTTTTCTGTGGAGAATTACATTAATTTTTATCGGGAAGATTTACCTTACTTTATTGTTCCGTGGCATTATCATCCCGAAATAGAGATTATGTGTATAGAACAAGGTAGTGGAACTCGTTTTGTGGGTGATCATATTGAGAGTTATGAGGTTGGAGATGTTTGTATTATTGGTCCTCAGCTGCCTCATGAGTGGAGAAACAATAAAGAGTTTTTTGGAGAAGAAACCGGATTGCGATCTGTATGTTTGTGTGTTTACTTCCGTAAAGAGCTATTTGAAGGAGTGATGATCAACTTGCCGGAATTTATGCATATCCGGAGTTTGATAGAACGTTCCCGACGGGGCATAAAGTTCACAGGAACGGCACGTGAGCGTATTGCCGATTTTATCCGTAATACTTTTGATTCAAATGGGGTAGTGAGGGTTACCAACCTGATCACTCTATTGGAAATGATGGCTAATACGGATGAGTATGAGTTGCTTGCTAGTGTTGGTTTTACCCAGTCAGTCAATTCTTCCGATTTTGAACGTTTTAATAAGATATACCAATATCTGGTGAAAAACTTTAATCAGCCGATAAAACTTGAAGATGTAGCCGGTTTAGTAGGACTTACCCCTACTGCTTTCTGCCGTTATTTTAAAGAACGGACAAAGAAAACTTTTGTACAATATCTGAATGATATGCGTATCGGGCATGCCAAGCGGCTCTTGATAGAAGGTAAGATGAAAATCTCTACCGTGAGTATGGAAGTGGGATTTAATAATCTATCCAACTTCATTGAGCAATTCAAAAAGACAGTTAATATGTTGCCCACTGAGTACCAGAAACAGTATGGTGTAAAAAACAAAAAGGCTATTTAACGCGTACTCTGTATTCTGGAATATTATCAATTAAAATCTATATACCTATATTAATGATAAGATAACATAATTATCGGGGAAAATAGGAGACAGGACGCCTGTGTCTATCACCTACCTTTGTTCCCATCGAATTACATGTGGAATCTTAAAATATAGGTGATTATGGAAAATAAAAAAATTATCTTTCCTGAACTGTTCTTTACCGATAAGAATTTAGTTGGACGTGATGTTTGTAAAATTTCCCGGAATTTATCTGATTTAAAAGGCATCTTTGCCGATGTGGAAGCTTTTGAGAAAATGCCTCAGGACAAGCTTGCCTACGAAGTCAGTAGTTTTTTACCCGAAAAGGAAGGGACTCCGGGAGGATTGTATTTCGGTATTACTTATTTGTATCCGGGAAAAGTCGGCAATGAGTATATGATGACGAAAGGACATTATCATGCGAGTATCGACCGGGCAGAATTTTATTGGGGCTTAGAGGGAGAAGGAATGCTTATTCTCATGGACGAACAACGCAATGTATGGGCAGAGCGGGTGTTTCCCGGCAGTTTGCATTATATTCCGGGAGGAGTGGCCCACCGGATGGCAAATGTAGGAAGTTCTCTTTTTTCATTTGCAGCTTGTTGGCCTTCGGATGCGGGACACAATTATGCCGAAATTGCCGAGAAAGGATTTTCCGCAAGGCTGATTGAAGTAAATGGTATTCCTCATTTAATCTGATTTGCGATGTTTTGTATAGCAATAGATTTAGGAGGGACGATTATTAAAATCGGTTTGGTAAAAGGAGATGAGATACTTGAATTCAGTTCATTTCCTGCCATAACTGGTAGTCTGGATAGTAATCTCCCTGCTATGGGAGGAGTAATAAACAGACTGCTGAACAAATGGAAAGTGCCGAAAGAAGAGCTCTCAGGTATTGGTCTCGCATTTCCGGGTATGGTAAATCCGAAGGAAAAGAGAGTAACTTCTACCAATGATAAATACGATGATGCTTGTGACATAGATCTGCCTTCCTGGGTTGACAGGAATTGGGGAACCTCATTTATTATCGATAATGATGCTCGTCTGGCACTTGCCGGAGAATGGTACATGGGGGCCGGGAAAAATAGCCGGAATATGGTAATGATGACTATCGGGACAGGTATTGGTACCGGAGTTGTTTTAGATGGACGGATTATTAAAGGGACTCACTATCAGGCTGGTTCATTGGGAGGACACATCGTTGTGGATTATCGGGGACGACGTTGTACCTGTGGTAATATTGGTTGTGTAGAAGCAATGGCTTCTTCTTTCTTTCTGCCGGAAATAATTCGTACCCATCCCAAAATCAGCAGTGAATATAAAGCAAAAGCTTCTTCTTATGATTTTAAGACCTTGTTTGACCTGATGAGACGGGGAGAGCCGGAAGCTACTCTGTTGTGTAAAGATTGTATGGATGTATGGGCGGCAGCCATCATCAATTATATTCATGCTTATGATCCTGAAATCGTTGTGATTGGTGGTGGCATTATGCGTAGTGCGGATATCATACTACCTTATCTCAAAGAACGGATTAATCGTCTGGTGTGGGCTCCGGAAAATAAAGTGGAAATAACAACTTCTTTATTAGGAGATAATGCAGCCCTTTTGGGAATTTCATGTACGTTGTCAACAATAAAAAAAGAAAAATGCTATGAACAGATATTTTAATGATAAATCTAATTATGATAAATATCCGGTGGTAAATGTACCGGGTATGGAAGAAGAATGCCGGGTGGGTTGGGAAGCTATTTCCGATTGTTTGAATAAAGACTTGTCGCAAATAGATAAAAAAGTAAAGATCGTAGTTCTGGAATGTTATCAGGGAGTGTTGGATGATGAGGTAGTAACGGCTTTACAGTCCTTTTTTTCTTCTTCTCACTGGTTCTTTTCGCAGGATGCTATGTTGTCACCGGAAAGGATAAATGCTCTTTTAAAACAGGATATTACAGACGATGAAATATTCGGTTATATGACTCGTCAGACAATGGATTGTTATTTTGACGAAGAGAAGTTGAAAGATGTCCGTTCGGAGATTGCTGCCGTTACCGAAGGTATTGTTTTTGTCTATGGAGTTGGAGCTGCTTATGTACAGCCGACATCCGACTTATTGGTTTATGCCGATATGGCCCGTTGGGAAATACAGATGCGTTTCCGTCGTAATGAAGTATCCAACGTTGGTGTTGAAAACAAAGAGGAACGTGCTTCTTTACAGTATAAACGTGCTTTTTTTGTTGATTGGCGCATCTGTGACCGGTTTAAGAAGAAATTGATGAAGAGATGGGATTACGTGCTCGATACGAATATAGCTGGTACTCCTAAGATGGCGACAGCAAAGGCAGTATGGAACGGATTGGAAAAAGCATCCCGTACGCCGTTTCGGGTAGTTCCTTTTTTTGATCCGGGACCTTGGGGCGGACAATGGATGAAAGAGGTCTGTGACCTGGACCGCGATGTTCCTAATTTTGCCTGGTGCTTTGATTGTGTTCCTGAAGAAAACAGCCTTTATTTCAGTTTTGGAGACGTTCGTTTTGAAATACCGTCTATTGATCTTGTTTTTGCTTATCCGGCACGTTTGCTGGGCAATCCGGTATATGGACGTTTTGGCGATGAATTCCCTATCCGCTTTGACTTTCTTGATACGATGGGAGGGGGAAATCTGAGTTTACAGGTACATCCTCTGACACAATATATACAAGAGAAATTTGGTATGCACTACACACAAGATGAGAGTTACTATATGCTGGATACCGCAGAAGATGCTACTGTCTATCTGGGTGTGAAAGAAGGCATTGATCCGCAAGAGATGATTAATGCCCTTAATGAGGCACAGGAGAGCGGACATTTTGATGCGGAGAAATATGTGGGCAATTACTCTGTTAAGAAGCACGATCATTTGTTGATACCGGCAGGTACGATACATTGTTCCGGAACAAACGGGATGGTACTTGAAATTAGTGCAACCCCTTATATTTTTACTTTCAAACTCTGGGATTGGGGACGTTTAGGATTGGATGGTCGTCCACGTCCTATCAATATAAAGCATGGTCAGGAAGTTATTCAGTGGAACCGTACAGAATCCTGGGTTAAAAAAGAAATATTCAATCGGATAGAACGAATCGCTGAAGGGGAAGGCTGGAAAGAAGAGCGAACCGGTTTGCATGAGAATGAGTTTATTGAAACCCGCCGGCATTGGTTTACGGTTCCTGTTTTGCATCGGACAGATGGTAGTGTGAATGTGCTTAATCTGGTGGAAGGAAGAGAAGCTATTGTAGAAAGTCCGACAGGAAAATTTGAGCCTTTTGTGGTTCATTATGCTGAGACTTTTATAGTTCCCGAATCTGTGAAGGAGTATACGATCCGTCCTTACGGAGAATCTGAAGGAAAGCAATGTGCTACTATTAAAGCTTTTGTCAAACATAATCCTTAATCTGCTTTTTGATATGATTTTTAATCCGGGTTTTAATATAGAACCTACAACGAACCCCATGGGGTTCGTTTATGGGGCCGATGTTTTTGGTCCTCAGGTAGAGAATCGTTTGTTGAAAGACATTCGCAAAAGTTTATCCGATCCTGATTGTGAGGGTCCGGAAGTAGTGTATGCCATTGCTATGGATGTTGGTAAAAAGATCCATGCAGAGTTATTGAAAGAGAGACATCTTCTTTATGGAGTAGTGACCTATGCAGCCGGAAAATTAGGCAAAGAACCGATACGTAGCCAGGGGCACATTCATTGGGTTTCAAAGTTCAGTCATTGGTCTACTCCGGAAGTTTATGAGATATGGTCGGGTGAAGCTATTATTTATATGCAGGAGTTTGCAGAAGACAATCCCGGACGTTGCTTTGCCGTTTATGCCCATCCCGGTGATGTTGTGATTGTACCTCCATACTGGGCACATGCCACTATTAGTGCCAATCCGGATAAACCATTGACATTCGGTGCCTGGTGTGATCGTGATTATGGTTTTGAATATGATGGAGTCCGTAAGCATAAAGGCATCGCCTGGTTTCCCGTTTTCAACGATAAAAATGAGATAGAGTGGCAGGCAAATCCATTGTATGATAAGTCGGAACTGATATGTAAATCTCCTGCCGGTTATTCAGAGCTGGGTATTGTAAAAGGCGAAGCAATCTATACAACTTTTGAAAAGAACCCGGATACATTTTTATATGTTCCCCGTCCGGAACTGAAAAAAGAAGTATGGGAGAATTATGAACCTTAATAAAGCAGAGAAACATTAATAAACAACCCAATTTAACTACCATGAAAACAGAGTATAATAGTAAGCTTATTTATGTCATAGCAGTAGTTGCTGCTACAGGTGGACTGTTGTTTGGATTTGATACCGGAGTGATATCAGGAGCCATTCCTTTTTTCCAGAAAGATTTTGGAATCGATAATAGTATGATTGAAATAATTACGGCTTCCGGATTGTGTGGTGCTATTTTAGGAGCACTCTTTTGTGGAAAGATTACAGATACGCTCGGACGTAAAAAAGTAATATTGGTATCCGCTGTCATTTTTGCCATTGGCGCTTTATGGTCCGGATTTGCTCCCGATGTTTATCATCTGATTGCTTCACGTTTATTTTTGGGTGTAGCTATCGGAGTTTCTTCTTTTGCCGTACCTCTTTATATTGCAGAAATCTCTCCTGCAAAAAAACGGGGAGCTTTGGTTTCGATGTTTCAATTGATGGTTACGATAGGAGTATTGGTTTCTTATCTTTCCGATTTATTTTTTGCCGATGAAAGTCAGATAGATTGTTGGCGGCCGATGTTTTACGTCGGGGTTATCCCGGCTATTGTTTTGTTTGTAGGTATGCTATATATGCCCGAAACTCCGCGATGGCTGATGAGTCGTGGAAGAGAATCGGAAGGATTGGCCGTTCTGTCACGTATCGAGAGTCCGGAATCGAGAGACGAGGCATTTGAAGCAATTAAGAGAGAAGTAGTCAAAAGTCGCGAGGAGAAAGCCGGGTATCGTGAATTGTTTAAACCCTGGTTACGCAACGCTGTGATCATTTGTATTGGCATTATGTTTTTTCAACAGTTTGTGGGAATTAATACAGTCATCTATTATAGCCCTAAAATATTTCTTATGGCTGGGTTTGACGGTACGGTTTCTGCTATCTGGGCTTCTGTGGGAGTGAGAGCCGTCAATCTGCTTTTTACCATCGTTTCTGTATATTTTGTAGATCGGTTGGGAAGGCGCAAACTTTTTTTCACTGGTCTGACAGGAATCACGGTTTCTCTGATTTTATTAGGTATTTGTTTCGCTTTCTCCGCTTCGTTAGGCGATGCGGGTAAATGGTTGTCCGTCACATTGGTCTTTTTCTATGTGGCTTTTTTCGCTATCAGCATTGGTCCGTTGGGGTGGCTTATCATTTCCGAAGTATTTCCTCAGAAACTCAGAGGGCTGGGTTCCTCCATCGGTTCTTTGTCCGTATGGTTTTTTAATAGTATTGTATCTTTTACTTTTTTCAAAATTGTGCATGCTTTCACTATCAGTGGCACCGAGATATATGTGGAAGGTGAGAATCTGGGAAATCCGGCCGGTGCATTCTGGTTTTATGCAGTAGTGGCTTTAGCAGCTTTGATATGGGGATACTTCTATGTTCCGGAAACCAAAGGAATCTCTTTGGAAAAGATCGAGGAGTATTGGCGCAAAGGTGGCAAACCACGCTTTCTGAAATAGAAAAACCGAACGAAATATTGGAATAATACCAATAAACAGACCTTGAAATGATTATTATGGTAAGATATCATAATTATCAGCTAAAATGGCGAAAAGAAGGTATGTTGCTTATCCGTACTTTTACATTCGTCATTCGATGCTAACCAAAACTCTTTTATTGATCGGGATATAAATAGACTATAATAAATGAAAACACAATGAATATGAAAACAGAGTATCTATGTAAGAGTCGTATAAAGCATATTTTGCTTATAGGGACTGCAATGTTTCTTATTTCTCCCATTACCCTTTATGCCGGTGTTACAGTAGACCTGAATACTAATACTGAAACCGGAATCATGAATGTGGCACAGCAACAACAGACTGTAAAAGGTATTGTAAAAGGACCGGACGGATTGCCCGTTATTGCTGCCAATATCTCCCAGAAGGGAACTAATAATGCTACCATTACCGATTTGTATGGTAACTTTACACTGAATATTACAGGACAACACCCTGTTCTGGTTATTTCGTATATAGGATATGTCACTACGGAAGTAAATGTGTCAGGAAGGGCTTTTATTGAAGTAGTGTTACAGGAAGATGTCGAAGCATTGGATGAGGTAGTGGTAGTAGGATACGGAACCATGCGTAAGAAAGACGTTACGGGAGCCGTATCTTCAGTCCGGACAGAGGATATTACTAAGAATGCTACTTCTAATGTGATGCAAGCCATTGCAGGAAAGATGTCGGGGGTACAGGTTGTACAAAATTCCGGAACTCCGGGAGGTGATGTCTCTATTCTTATACGTGGAGTTGGTACCATAAATGATGCATCTCCTTTGTATGTTATCGATGGGGTACCTGTCAGTGGCGGTATGTGGTATCTGAATCCTAATGATGTAGAATCTATCGATGTTTTGAAAGATGCTTCGGCTACGGCTATTTACGGTTCCCGGGGAGCCAACGGCGTAGTGATGGTTACTACTAAACAAGCACAGGAAGGGCATACGGAAATTAATTTTGATTATAGTTACGGCATACAACATACGGCAAAAACATATGATATGCTGAATGCATCACAATATGCCGCTTTACATAACGAAATGCGTACTAATGCCGGACCTGAATATTCTTTAAACCCGGCTTTCTCCGATCCGGAATCGTTAGGAACGGGTACCGACTGGATGGATGCCATTTTCCGTACTGCACCCATGCAAAAGGTGAATCTTTCCATGTTAGGTGGAAATCAGAAGATAAGCCATGCTACCTCATTGGGCTATTATACGCAGGATGGTATTATGAAGAACTCGTCTTATAATCGTTTGAGTCTGCAATCGAATATATCCTCTAAAATTGTATCGAATGTAACGGTAAGAGCAAACGTAAACCTGAGTGCGGAGAATCGTCGTACTCAACCGGTCAGCACAGTTATTCAAAATGCAATGCGTATTTTGCCTTCTATTCCAATTCAGGATGAAAATGGTGAATATGCCGGTCCTACCGGTAATGCAGAATGGAATGGAAATGCACTAAATCCGGTGGCTATTATCAATGAGCAAAATTATCGGATGAAAGGATTCCGTATGTTATCCAATATTTCTCTTGAGTGGGAAATTGTAAAAGGACTGAAGTTCAAAACCACAGGTGGAGCTGAGTTAGGGTATGATTATAATAATTCGTATATTCCTAAGTACAAATGGGGAATGAATGAATCGAAGAATACCATGCAAACTGTTTCTTCTGCTTATGAACAGTTGTATTTGTGGGATAATACTTTGAACTATGATAAGTCTTTCGGGAAACACCGGATAAATGCCATGGCAGGTACTTCTTATCAGGAATATAAAAAAGAGAGTGTATCTGCCTCTGGTTCCGGGCGTGCCAGCGAACTGACTACGGAACTGGATAATGCAACTAAAGCAACCGATGTAGGAGGTAATTCATTACGCTGGGCGTTGATGTCGTACATGGCACGTTTACATTATTCGTATGATGACCGTTATTTAGTGACAGCAACTTTCCGGGCAGACGGTTCGTCGAAATTCGGTAAAGATAATCGCTTTGGTTACTTTCCCTCCTTTGCTGCCGCATGGAATATAGGCAACGAATCTTTTATGCAATCTGTGAAGCCCATCTCTCAACTGAAACTCAGAGCCGGTTACGGACAGACAGGTAATCAGAATATCGGTGCTTATACTTTTGCCGATAAGCTGAGCGTGAACGGAGTTTACAATTTTGGTTCTCAACGTGGTTTCGAATCAAATCTGGTAAATTTGATATATCCTTATCTTTTATCCAACCCGTCAGTAAAATGGGAAGCTGTAGAACAGTATAATGTGGGTGTTGACATTGGTTTCTTAAAGAACCGTATTGTTGCAAATCTTGATTTTTACGTGAAAAACACACGTGATATGTTAACTAAAAAACCGGTTCCCCAAACAAGTGGTACTTCCTTGGAACAGGCAGATTGGCCACCGGTAAATATAGGTAAGGTACTGAATCGGGGTTTTGAATTTACCATCAATACAAAGAACTTTGTAGGAGAGTTTAAGTGGGAGACCAATCTTAATATGAGCTTCAACCATAATGAAGTTGTCTCTATTGGCGGTCCTGAAATTATGAACGGTGTAAGCCTTATTCGGGAAGGACAACCTATAAACTCTTTCTATGGCTACAAACTGGGAGGAGTATACCAGACACTTGATGAAGTGTTCACCGGGCCTGTAATGGAAAATCGTGCAGCGGACAAAGCATCTCACAACCCTTATAAAAACACTTCTCCCGGTGATATGTGGTTTGTTGATGTGGACGGAAATGGTGAAATTAATGATTTGGACCGTACGGTTATCGGTAATCCGTCTCCGGATTGTATTTTTGGTTTCAATAACACGTTCAGTTATAAAAATTTTGATTTGAGTATTTTCTTTCAGGGTGCTTTGGGCAATCAGGTTTGGAATGGTGTGAGAGCCAGCCATGAGAGTATGAACAGTACCTATAACCAACTGGCATCTACTTTAGAGAGATGGACGGGTGAGGGAACCAGCAGTTCTATGCCACGTGCCATATATGCCGACCCGAATAATAACTCACGTGCTTCTACCCGTTGGCTGGAAAATGGTTCTTATGCAAAGCTCAAAAATCTGACATTCGGTTATACGCTTCCGGAAAACTGGACAAACAGGGCAAAAGTAAAAGCGTTACGCCTTTATGTTAGTTTCGATAATCTCTGTACTATAACCAACTATTCAGGATTGGATCCGGAAGTCGGATTAAGTGGACTGGACTATGGAGTTTATCCTTCCGCCCGTACCTATATGTTTGGTGTATCCGTTAAATTCTAATATGATAAAGCCATGAAAAAGTATATTTATATATTCGCCTTTTTAGGACTGTCACTCTGTAGTCAGAGTTGTATGGATAAGCTGGAAATATTACCCAGTGACCAGATTATTACCGATAATTTCTTCGAGAAAGGGACGGCAGAAGAAATAGAAAGTGGAGTCAACTCCATGTACCAGCGTCTGCAAAGTTCGTATATGTACAATCTCCGTATGTGGACACTGGATATTGTGGCTGGAGAGGGTAGTGTAGGCAATGAAGCGGGAGGCAATGGGTTGGAAACTACCCAACTTGCCAATTTTATAACTACCAGTGATAACTCTGGTGCAAAAGAATTATGGCGGGGCCCTTGGGCAGGCATCAGTCGTACGAACTGGATTTTGAATAACATAGATGATGCTGTCCATGTAAGTCCGGATAAGATTACTCAATATAAGGGAGAAGCACATTTCCTTCGTGCTCTGTATTATTTCAATCTGGTACGTTTGTTTGGAGATGTTCCGCTGATTAAGACTCAGCAGACAGCAGGAGACGACTTACAGGTTCATCGTACACCCAAAGAAGAGGTTTATGAACTGATTATACAGGATTTGAAAGATGCTTCTACCATGCTGCCTGTGCAATATGAACAATCTTCCGACATTGGTCGTGCTACCAAAGGTGCTTCTTTAGGATTATTGGCAAAGGTTTATCTTACGCTGAAAAGATATGATGATACCATTCAGGCCATCGAAGAATTGAATGCTTTGAATGTGTATTCATTAAACAGAAGGTACGATTGGAACTTTGATTATTTGCGTGAGAATGGCCCCGAAAGCTTGTTTGAGGTACAGTACGAAAAAGATATAACTACCTATTCCGAATTTGACATACTTGGACAGGGAGCTTGGCACAATGACTATATGGCTCCTTTGGCTCCGGTAGCCATTGGTGGCAGATGGGGAAACTTTGGCTGGTTTGCCGTTTATCCGGAATTTGTGAATTCATATGAAGCCGGAGATTTGCGTAAGGTAGTATCTGTCTGGTGTCAGGGCGACCAGTATAAAGGATGGGCCTATAATCCTTCGGTTTCTCAAACCGGACATAATGTGAAGAAATTCTTGTGTGAAGATATTGGGCAGGACCGTGCAATGGATAGTCCTTTGAACTTTCCCATATTGCGTTATGCGGATGTGTTGCTGATGTATGCCGAAGCTTTGAATGAAACCGGGCATACCGAAGAGGCATGTGCTCCTGCTGCTTCTTATGAAGAAGGAGGTCCGTTGAATCGTGTTCGTGTCAGGGCGGGATTACCCAATGTTACTACCGAAGACCAGGCAGAGTTGCGTGAAATCATTCGTCACGAGCGTCGTATGGAATTGGCTTTTGAAGGTGGTCACCGTTGGTTCGATTTGATTCGTTATGATGAAAACGGAGAGTATGCAAAGAATTTCTTTCATAGTATAGGCAAAACCAATTTCACTACTCCCAAACATCTGTTATTGCCTGTTCCAATGGATGATATTGATGCTAACCCCAATTTGAGACCGAATAATCCCGGATATTAATTTAAATCAGAAAAAGTATGAAAAAGAAATTTCTATTGTTAGTTGCCTTTGGGGCTCTGGCTTCCTGGATGAATGCACACGACGATTTGATTTACAGGACACAATCGGGATGGAGTTATGATATCGGCAATCAGTCTCATATTACTCAAACGGTGGATGCTGCTTTTATAGGGGGAGCTTGTGTGGGCGATTATAATGGCGATGGGTTGGTGGATATTTGTGAGGTAGAGATTAGCGGTGAAAATATAAAATGGGTATGGAAAATAAATGATGGTAAAAAAGATTGGATAACAAGCCCTTCGGTAAGTTTTGGTATCAGTGCTACCGATAAGTACGTGACTGGTGACTTTAATGGTGATGGAAAGACTGATATTGCCGTTATGCGTTCCGGAGCCGGAGGACTGGCCACCTGGTATATCGACTTTTCCCCTTGTGAGGGGAATGTCGATGCCAGAGGTCAATTCGGATTACCCGGAGATATCCCTTTATCGGGTGATTTTAACGGTGATGGGGTAGATGATCTTGCTGTTTATCGTCCTTCTACGGGAACCTGGTATGTTGCGTTCTCTTCTTTGACCGGTTATCCTGAATTCGATATGCCTTTGGCTATTAACGGAGTAGTGTTCGGTACGACAGAAGATATTCCTTTTACCGGTGATTTTAATGGCGACGGCTATACCGATATGGCTCTTTATCGTCCTTCTACCGGACAGGTTCTTATTAATTATTGGTCGGCAGACAAGCCTCGTTATGAACATTATGCCGATTCAAAAGGGTATGGTACTGTCGATGGTACTGTAATGGTACCGCTAACGGGTGTTCTTGCTGTCATGTCTGCTGATATGGATAATTCGCGTCCTGCGGCTTTGCCTTTGGCTACCTTTGAAGAAACGGGCCGGGAGGTGAATCTCCGTCACGGGTGGACCTGTATTTTTGATAATTCCTTGAATGTGGATAAATGGGCTCATAATCTGGAAGCTGTAGGAATTAATACATTGGAGTATCATCCCTGGATGAGAGCTCACGAAGAGATTGCTCCTCAAACGGAAACGTGGAACACCTATGTAGGAGACGATCGCCTTTGGACAAGCAAAGAGACAATGAAAAAGAAAATAGAGAAATTCCGCAGTATCGGAGGACGTTCTGTTTGCTATACCGGTATATATGCCGCCACTCCGGCTTTCGCTCATAATTATCCCGATTGGGCTATGCGGAATGTAGCTGACCGCAGTTTCATTACTTATGGCAACTCTTATCTTTACTTGATGTCTACCAACGAATCAGTCGATGCCTCCTATACAATAGGAGGGGAGACTTTTAAAAATTTCAATGATTATTTTGTATCTCAGGCTGTAAAGGCGCAGAAGGAGTATAACTGGGACGGATATCGTTGGGATTGGTATGGACTACCTGAGAACTATGTTTGTGACGGAACTTCTGCAGCTTGCAACTTTTCATCCGAAATGGCTCCATTGGTTAATCGTTTGGATTTGGCAGTGAAAGAGGTACGTGCAGATGTCACTACTACGGCTTTGCAACTGCCTTCTACAAGTGGAAATATTCCCCATTATACTACGGGAGCCGTAGCCAACCATCAGTTTATGGAGCTTTGGCCTTTTGGTACGGGAACCAAATATACAGACCTCTACCGTGATGTTTATGAAGCAAAATCACGTTATCCGGATAAGCCTGTATTTGCCAATTTTTATCCGCCTGCTGAGATGAATTTAACGACTGGCTGGCCCAAACAGAATATCGATTATCAATTTGCTACCTGCCTTTCTGCCGGTGGTTATCCGGCTGCACAGGTCGTAGACGGAGTGGCAAGCTTTACAGATCCCGTACCTTTCCATGCTGTAAATTATCCGGTGGAAGTACTCGAACGGATAGCCAGCTGGAATAAGTTTACAGAAGCTTACGGAGCCTATCTGTATTATTCCAATCATGCCTATGTGATTGCCGATTATAATTATTCGGATTTATCATTGAGTAATGCCACCGGTATCTATGCCAAGTTAAAGAGACGCTGGGACAAACGAACTCGCCGGATGGATGCTCTGATTGTCGATTTGGTAAATTATGGTTCTACAGTAGATTTACGCTGGGATGCAGTTAATGCAGTCCCTCAGACAAAAACAGTAGAGGTATCTTTTACACTGCCGGACAATGTGACTCCGACAGACCTTTACTGCATTACTTTGGAAGAAAGCCGGAAAGTGGATTATACCCTGGAAGGTACTAAAATACGGGTGTCACTTCCTTCATTGGATACATTTGCCACCTTGGTACTGAATCTGAATAATACGGTTGGAATACCGCAGGAACCCGGAAAAGAGGCTGCTACATTTGATCTGTTTCCTTTCCAATACGATGCCAAAGGAGAAACCCTACGCTCCGGAAAAGTCAGTGCTATTACAGTTCTTGATGATCAGGAACCTCTCATCGTATCCAATGATTATAACGGTAATGTATCTCATGCCGATGGGATAACGGATGCATTTACAGGTGAGAGAGCATTGCAGGTAACTCCGGGAATGATTCGTTTCACCACCACTTCGGATGGTGCCATACGTGTACCTATTGATCAATTCAACCGCTTTAAAATAGCGATTCGTTCTCACAACACCACGGCTTGTTGGTTTGGTTTCCGTCTGATAAAACCGTCTGCCAGTTCTCCTGTATGGGAAACGAAAGACATATTCTATCGGGTAGGATATTCTCAACCGGGATTGGCTTACCTTACATTGACACCCGTAAAGCCCAAAGATGGTGAATGGGTGGAATATGAAAGGAATATCCAGCAAGACCTCATCGGATTGTGGGGAGAAGACTGGGCGGACGCTATCGTAATATCTGTTTTCATGGGACCGGTAGACAGGAATAGTGCCGACTATGATAATTTGATTTTCATGTCTGACGGGTATACAGGAATTGATTCTCTTAAAAAAAAAGAGGAAATAGAAATCTGTTTTACTGACGAAGGTTCTCTGATGATTGTATCTGGTGGAATGCAACAGGAACATCTTTACGAAATCCGGTTAATGGATATGGGAGGCCGTATCTGTTACGAAGACAGACTCCGGTTTAATAACGGAATACTCTCTTGCAGCATTCCTCCATTGCCGAAGGGTGCTTATCTGCTGACTATTAATGATACTGAAGAGAAGAGTCTTAACTCTTTATATTCTTCAGTTGTATTTCGGTAAAGTTTTAAATAAATGTCGATGAATTACTATTGTATAATTTAAATTTAATGGTTATGAAAAAGTTAATACTTGCAACTCTGGCCTGTTTGATGGCTGTTTTTATGTATGCTCAAAAATCCGATGGTATCGTGTATTGGTCTTACGGGGCAGGTTATCAGTTCGATTTCGATTTGGATGGAAAGATTGACCTTACGGTTCCTACGCAGACTAAAGATTTGCAGATATCCGAAGTCTTTGTATATGATGCCAACGGTGACGGTTATTTTGATTTATGCGAGGTAGACCGTTCCTGTTCGGTAGACCAGCTTATTCATTGGAGATTCTATTATAACGATGGAAATAATAATTTTATTGATCCGCAGGATGTTGTGTATGGAATGGCAGTAGGCGATAAAGCACTCTCGGCAGATTTCAACGGTGACGGTGTGGGTGATGTTGCTATTCGCCGTGACAATGAGTACGGACTTTGGTGGCTTATGCATTTTATAGCAATGGCTCCGGATGTAAATCTTGCTTTTGGTATTACGGAAAGCGATTATTTGTTGGCTGGAGATATGAATAATGATGGACAGGCAGATGTTGTTTTATATGATAAAGGAAATTGGCTATGCTCTTTTACTCCTTCTGCTACAGAATATAAAACTCCGGATTTTGCAAATCAGGATATTGCGAATATGCAGTTTGGAACTAAAAATGACATTCCTTTATTGTTGGATTTTAATGGTGACGGATATGATGATATGGCAATCTGTTCGGTGAACGACGAAGAAGTAAATGTTAACCTTCGTAATCCGGCTACTAAGCCTGAGAATAACGGGTATAGTAAAAGTGGTCGTGGTTCTTTTGATGAAACCTTTTTTATGCCTGCCGGGATTAAGCCGACCTGTGTACGTGGTGTAAAACTTGGTAAGGGAAGTGGGACAGGCGTAAGTACGCAAAAGCAGGAAGAAGCTGTATCTGTTTATCCTGTAATCGTTGAAAAAGATGCTTCGTTTGCCGTAAAGACGAATTCTGATAATAATCGGATCTCTGTTTATAACGTGACCGGACAACTGGTTAGAACGATTGTTGCAGGTCATACCACAGACATACAAGTGGATGGTTGGAGCAGTGGACATTATTTCGTTCGTGTAGAATGCGGAAATAATGTGGTTACTAAAAAATTGATTATAAAATAATTCCTTTAAGTACTGTATCCTCATTAAATGAACGTTTTATTAAAACGCAAATGATCGCAGATTTTCGCAAATTAGAAGGTTTGCTGTACTTGAGGGACGATATTTTTTGCGTGAATTTGCGATAATCTGCGTTTCAATGATAGGTTGTCATAGTATGAATTAAATTTGAAGTACTACTTATATGAAATTACATTTATGTTTTAGTCTGATTGTATTATTGTCTTTGGTTTCCTGTCGTACTGATAGAGTCTATTCCGAGTGGAGTTTACAGAATCGTGATACCGGAGAGTACTTAGGCGAGAAAGAGGGAACTTTTTGTTTCGCTGCCGAGCCCTCAGGAGATGATTTCCTTTGGATTATTGAAAGTACCTCCGGAGAAGAGTTTCTGATCAAGAATAAGAAAAGCGGGAAATACCTGCAGTTTGACGGAGAAGAGGTTGTGTGCGTAACTTCTGATGGTAAGGGACAAGAAAACCTGAAATGGAAATATGGTGGCTTTGATTTCTTGACTCAGAAGAACTGCGGTTGGTATACACTTGAGAACAAGGCTACTTCACGGGATTTACATCTGATGCGTCGGGGAGATGGAATCGCAATGGGAGCTTCCGATCGTGTAAAAGACTTTAAATCACATTGGAATATTGTACGTGAAAAAGGTACAGACCTTTCTTTTATGATAACTCCGGAGGAAGTGATTGATGCTTCTTTCCTTGGGACAAGAGAAGCTGTTGCTATTTCTGATACGGAAATAGAGTCGAATTATCATGGAGAAAATCGTTGGAAGTTACAAAAAGACATTTCTACATTTCCTCGGTTTACAGCTGAAAACAACCGTATGTTGGTAGCCCTTTATAATATGGCCCTGGAAGAGATGCAGCTTGATATCCGCACGGACAGTACGTTTATGGCAGGCGCTTTATGGCCCGATACATGGACACGTGATGCTGTGTACAGTATATATTTCTCTTATGCCTGGATACTGCCGGAGGTTTCACGTAAGACATTAGAAAAACAGACTTTACAAAATCCGAAAGAAGCACTTCAGGATACAGGTAGCGGCGGATCCTGGCCTATTTCTACCGATCGTGTCGTGTGGGCAATGGCCGCCTGGGAATATTATTTGTACACAGGTGATAAGAGCTGGTTGGAATCTGTATATGACGGTCTGAAATACACGGCGTTGAAAGACATCCACGTGGCATTTGATGCCAATGTTGGCTTGTTTAAAGGTGAAACCTGTTCGATGGACTGGCGTACACATACCTATCCCAACTGGTTTATAAATTCTGTGATTGCTGATTCTTTTTCCAGTGGAACTAATGCATTACATAAATTCTTTTATCAATTTCTTGGAACTGCAGGGCGTATTATTCAGAAACCGGCAGAAGAGATTGCTATGTGGGAGAAATATTCCGGTCTTTTGAAGGAGAATATAAATAAGCACTTTTGGGATGAAAAACAAGGATGCTATACTTGCTATCTTTATCCGGAATACCTGGGTTACAGGCCGACTCAAAGAGTAGGGGTGATGTCCAATGGTCTGGCAGCTGTATTGGATATAGCGACTACCGGGCAGAGTATACAAATGGTAGAGAACTTTCCGCTTTATCCTTATGGAGCTGCCGTACTATATCCGAGCATTCCGGATGACTTTTCTTATCACAACAAGAGTGTATGGCCGGTCTGGGAAACCCCTTATATGTATGCCGCCCGTGATGTAAAAAATACGAAAGTTGTGGAACATATGATAAAATCATTGGTCCGTGCCGGTGCATTATTTTTGACTCACAAAGAGAATATGACTTATGATACGGGTTATGATTGCGGTACGGCATTGAATTCTTCCCGTCAGTTGTGGTCGGTGGCATCTTATATCAGTATGGTTTACCGTGTATTGTTTGGCATGACCATGGAAGAAGAAGGGATTACTTTTACTCCGGTAGTACCCGATCTTGTGGCCGGTAAAATTTCATTGGAGAACTTCCGTTATCGGGATGCAGTACTGAATATCAATATTACCGGAAAAGGGAATACAGTCAAAAAAATTACAGTGAACGGACAAGACCAAAAATTACCTTATGTGTTGCCTGCTACGGCACAAGGAGACTATACAATTGATATTGTGATGACAGCAACACACGCAAGTGATAAAATGAATCTGGTTCAGCCGGGACCTCGTGAGGATTGGTCACCGATAGAACCTGTACTGGAACAAAAAGGACAGATTATTAACTGTCCGGTAGAATCCGGCTTGCGTTATTTCTTGTGTGGCACAAAGATAGAAGATAAAGAAATAACGTTCCCATATGATCTTAGCCGGGAACCTGCTGGTTTTTATTCTGTGTATTCGGTGGACAAACGGGGTTTTAAGTCCGACTGTTCCAATCCGGTGATTAAAACTGACTGGCGGGAAGTTTTTGAAGCGGAAGATGCTGTATCGAAGGGAACGTTCAGTAATGTTCATCCCGGCTATTCCGGGAAGGGATTTGTAGTGGACTTATATACTAAACCGGCAGATGTGGCCTTTACAATTGATGTTCCTGCTGATGGTGATTATGCTCTTGTCCTTTCCGGCGCTAACGGGCACGGTCCGGATGGAACCTACTGCACCATCCGTTCTGTCTTTGTCGATAATGTTGATTCCGGGACATTTATTCTGGAAGCTACAGGTGATTGGAACAAATGGACGAGGTCAAATTATATATTGAAAAATTTGAAAGCCGGACGTCATGTGGTCAGTTTGCGACTCAATCCGGAAGGAAAAGGATTTGATTCTAATATGTCTCATGGCAGGGAAGATGCCAATGATTGCAATCTGGATTATCTGGAGATAAGTCGGATACAGTGATATTGTAATCTATAAAGAGGAATATTTGAACAAGAACTAAACAAAAATGAAGGCTGTACAGTATCTTCTACTGTCCAGCCTTCAATTTAAAACGATCTGCGAACCTGTCGCATTTTCATGCCTTCCGAACTTATACGTTCATCGCATTTGCCCCTAACGCCCCTAACACAGCCGAAGCTACTGCTATCACAATTTTTAGGATTTTATCCCAGATTGATTTCTTCATACTTATTTAATTGAAAATTGAAAGTTGAAAATTGAAAATGAGAAGAACTTAATTAATTGAAAATTGAAAGTTGAAAGTTGAAAATTGGCTGCGCAGTGTAGTTACATTATACCTGCTTTCTTAATTTTCTAAGCACTCTTTTCTTAATTGATCATTGCTTTTACACTGCATAGCCATTTTCAATTTTCAACTTTCAATTTTCCATTAAACTGAAGGGTCTTCTCCCTCTCCTTCGCCCCCTTCTTCCTCTTTCTTCTTCAGCAAGGCTTCCAGGTCATAGAAGTCTATTTTTTCTCCGGCGCGTGTGGTTGTAATATCCGGTCGGATGCTGGTTGAAGGTCGGAAATTTATTTTCACCGCTTTGATGTTCTTGGCGGTGCACTCTTTTACATCTTCCGTCCCTAAGGTCCGTGCTGAGAGGCTGAACACGCCGAAGTTCTTGATATTGACTGACTGTCCGCTGTACAACACTTCCCTCATCGCCTCTACGAAGTTGGTCAACACACTCTGTATGTCTCCTAATGTAAGCGAACTCTTCTCTTTCATTTTGAACGCTACTGCGTCCAGATCCGCATTGGGTCCCGTGGTCACCAATTGCGGGTAGAACTTCTCCACCGCATCCGCCTTTCTCGGGTCTTTTCTTGCAATCTTTTTAAAAGGTACTCCCATGATTTTTTAGTTTTAAAATTTGATTTACCGGTAGGAAACAGCGCTTCTTTTCCTTTCCGATGTGACAAAGATAACCTCTTCCATAAGAGTGGGTGAACGTACTTTTTTGTAGATTATTCTGTATTGTAAACACTTTGATTCATAGTCGTTTATATTGTGTTATAGCTTGCTGATGTCCGTAATATTTGTTATATTTGAAGAACAAAAAACAACCATAAAAACATACTGTAATGAATGAAAATGAAGAAGAAACGAAGTTTATCGTCAAGTCCTACCTCAAAGCCGACCTTGCCCATCTGTATCACCCCAACCTGCCCATTCCCTATGCCATGTGTAAGCTCCGTGGCTGGATCCGTAAGAACAAAGAACTCCATAGCCTCCTTTATCAGGGTGGGGAAGGGAAGAACGACCACTCCTATACCCGCCGTCAGGTCAGCCTGATCGTCCGCTACCTCGATGCCCCCTGATAAAATATTTGTAAATAAAACGCCCTAATATGTCATGCCCCGTGACAATATATCCCATGCTACGTTAGAATATACGTTACGGGGCATGATATGTATACTTATCTAATTGAAACGCAGATTAACACAGATTTTCGCAAAGAAAAACAGGTATAAGATAAAGAATAACAGGATTTTAATCTGCGATCATTCGCGTTAATCTGCGTTTTATCCGGATAATAAAAACTCAGTGAAACTCCGTGTTACTCTGTGGTGAATCCCCTTCCTCAAAACGGCAGCTCCTCCTGTCTCTCCCCCTTTCCTTCTCCCTTCTCCATTCTCCCTTTTCCCTTCTCTTCAACTCTCCTGCTGTTCGCACTCACCTGATCGGGTGTGAACTCTATCACCGCGTATTCCGTTATTCCGCTTTCGTTCATTCTTTTAGGGAATCCGTCCCTCTCCAACACCTGTACCAGTACCTGCTGTGTCTGCCTGTTCGCTTGTATGCGTCCGTACAAACTGATGGTTCCCATCAGTGCTGCCGCCGGCCTCCATTTCACCTCAATGTCCGTGGGGGTAGCCGCCCGGTAATAGACGTACAGATTCTCCTCCACCGGCTCCTTCATGCGGTGCTGTTCGTTCCGTTTATTCAGTCCTGTAATCTCATCTCCCTCGTACCAGTACCGGTATCCGTTCTGCAAGAGATATATTGCCTGTGCATATACCCCTTCGTAGTCTACCGGTGTGTGGAAATCAATCTCCGTGAGTACGGATAGCAGAAACCTGCGGTTTCCTCCCATGTCCTGCATGCACTGCCGGTTGTTGGTGCTGGCAATGAACGATGCCCTGCGGGTGTACCGTTCCGCCTGTACGTCGTACACCTTCCGCTCCGTCACGCTCTCCTGTGTGATGATCCGTTTCAATGCCGCTATGTCTCCCTGTTTCGCCCCTTCAAACTCCTCCATGTTGATGAGCAGCCGGTTGGACAGCAGTAACAGGTCATCCTTGTTTCCCGGGTCTATCATCCCGTTGCGGTAATATTCTGCGAGTTCGGGTGGTAGCAACTTCCTGATCCAGGTGCTCTTTCCTTTTCCCTGTTCGCTGTATAGAATGAGCACATACTGGTTCACCGCCTCCTCCTTCAGTGCGCACGCCACCATACCCACGATCCATCTTCTCAGGCTCTCCTTCCAGAAGTCCGTGTCCTTTGTTTTCACCGTATCCGCTAACTGTCCGATGTAGTCCGTAGTCCTGTCCCAGGGTTTCAGTCCGTAGAAATAACTCTCGAACGGGTTGAAGTTCTTCGCGTAATTCGAGTCTATCACCGCTTTGAGATAGTTCTGGAAACAGGATATGCCCGCCATTTGGAGGTTTACGAATATCGAGTTGTAGTCCTTGTTTCTCAGTGGTCGGTATTTTCCTTTCATCCCGGACGCATGCTCCTCAAAGTCGATGAACTCCAACCGTTCCAATATCGTATTTCTGCGTATGTCATAATGTGCCTCCAGATATTCCAGTACCTGGGTGATGACCGGTTTCTTATCCTCCTTTTTCTTTTCCGCCTCTTCGGTCTTGTTCGTATAGAGGTATGCGTTGTGTATGGGGGTGGCTATATCTATTTCTGCCTCTGCGAAATCCTGCCGTACCAGCTGCTGTACGCTTTTCTCGCTCAATCCCTTCTTGTAGCATCGGTTGCCTAAGGTGTAGAGGAAGGTGTTTCTGTTTCCCGGTTCGAACTTCTCCGAGCGGCGGGTGGTTTGTAATGCCTTTCTGTACTCTAACTTCTCCCAGGGTTCTACCGTGCCCGCTTCTCCCTCTTCAGAAGCCTGCCCTTTACTCTTTTCCTTTTTCCTTCCGGGCTTTTTCTCCTTCTTTTCCGGAGGAATAATGCTCGTTTCCACCGTCTCTATCTTTTCCATCAGCTCTGTGTTCAGATAAGCCTGCGTATCGAACGATGTGAAGAAGCCCCGTCCGATGTCCTTCCCGCTTTTGTCCACAGGTATTCCCAACCACATTTCAATGTGCTCCTGACATGCCTTGTACATCTGTGCGTGGTAATATTCCAACTGCTCGTATGTGATCTCCCGGGTTGAGAATGCCGCTTTTCTCATTTTGCAGGCCCATGCCGATTGCAGGTATACAAATACCTTGAATCCATGTCGTTTGGGAGTGAGAAAATCCGCCAGTACGTCCGGATCACTTTCAATGCGTTCGCGTAGGGGGCCTATCTGCTCGTCTTTCAGTTTGTCTATATCGATGGTGATCACCGGATTGTAGTTTTTGATGCTGTACGCTAACCTCTCCTGGTGGTAATTGGCCGTCAGTGTGAGGTAGGGTAGCTGCTTCTTTGTCCGGTCCGCTTTCTCCGTCTCACCTTGCTGCACAAGCTTTTCTATCCGTTGTACGATTGCCAGGTTTTTCCCTTCCCGTATCTCTTTTATCACTTGCGTGAGGGTGGTTTCTCCCGTCACGGTGCTGTAACCGTTGTAGGTGGTGATTGTGATGTCTTTCATGGTATTCGTTTTTTTAAGCTGTTTGTTTGTGCCCAATGTTTGTTTGTCTTGAGCGGTACAAAGGTAAACAGTAGATTTCAAAAAAAAGATTAGACTTTTCCGGTGAAAAAGCCTAATCTTCCAGGGTTGTTTTTAACTTTTTATTTTTTCGGATCGTTGAGTGCCTCTTCCTCCGCTTCGGCTATGTCCCGGATGGATTTATAGATTTCCGCCTCGGCACTTTCTTCTCTCAGATTGCCTTTCCCTTTTGTTTTCGGGAACTTGAAAAACAACGATAATATCCTTGCTATTTTTCTTACATTCTGATTCTTATCCTTTTTTTTCTGTTCATGCGCTTGCCTGGCAAATGCCTCTAAGATGTTCTCTTTCTGATCTTCTATCGGTATCTTTTCCGATAATGCCAGTTTCACGCTTGCAACTAACCGTTCCGTATCTATCTCCGTTCCTTCTGTGATAATAATGAACACTTTGTCCTCTATTACCGTCACTTTTTAAAATTTGTAGTTTTAATCATAAATGTCTAATAATGGTTTTAAAATAAAACATAAATTAATATTTACGATGCGAAATTAATGGTTATTAGCATGGAATACAAGTTTTATGAGAAAAACTTCAATATTTATAAAATATATCCCCGTGTATTAAATAGAGGGTAGGGTACCCTACCCTCTATTTAATACACGGGGATTTTTCTTTTAAAAAAAGAAGAAAATACGCGTCTGTGCGCGTGTAGCACGTGCGTACATTATTATAGAGAAAAGAGTATAAAGAGGGGATAAATCTGGTAAATGCTAATGTGGTGTCGATGAAATTATAAAAGTGTTTCAATAGACGTTCGTTTAATGGCACAAAGTTAAAACGTATATCTGAAATGACAAAATATTCTTATAAATATTTTTTTGTTTTTGAAAGTTAAAGATTCAGATCCTTTATATTCAGCGGTTTATGTAATTGATAAAATTAGTTATTTGATGCATTATTCCGTAAGAATGCTCAGCCGTAAATCTCCCCAAATAGGTGTTTCATTAAACGAACGTCTATTGAAACACTTTTTGCTTTCAACTGACTCGTTTATAGCATTTTATCTGTCAGTTAATGAACAACTACAGAAAACCACTTGGAAAGAGAGATGCAAATATTGCTGTATATTACATGAATGCATCGCAAATGATTGAATATCAATAATATATCAGATATTCAAAGCCCCGGAAGAATACCCTTTTTTGAACTACTCATAGAAAAATGGAAGCGGATAAAGAGACTGAAATCTGGTACGCCATGCGTGCCACCTACCGTAGAGAGCCTGATGCCATGCGACTGTTTGCGAAGGAACATATCGACTGTTTCGTTCCCATGCAATATAAAATAAGCATCAAAAACGGGAAAAAAGTCCGTGTTTTGGTTCCCGTCATCTACAATCTGATTTTTGTTCATGCCTGTCCTTCCGAAGTGAAACGTGTCAAGTCCATGGTCTCTTATTTGCAGTACATCACCGATACCCGAAGTGGTCAGAAGATCATCATCCCCGACAATGAGATGCAACGTTTCATTGCCGTGGCCGGTACTTATCATGAGCAGCTCCTTTACTTCCGTCCTGATGAATTGAATTTGTCCAAAGGCGCTAAAGTCCGTGTCACGGGTGGTGACTTCGAGGGTCAGGAAGGCATTTTTCTGAAAGTGAAGGGTGCCCGTGACCGTCGTCTGGTCATAAAAATCCAGGGTGTCATCGCCGTTGCCATGGCGTCCATCCATCCGGATCTGATAGAAGTAATTAAATAATTCAAATTCCTTAAATAGTATGACTCTTTCCGAAGAAGCCGCCTCTCTTCAGCGCGCTGCGCATGAACTGATGTATTTGGGTATGGACGATAGTCCCATCTATAGTGATGATTTGTCCCGTCGTAACAGTGAGGTTTACCGTTTGACCACCGCTTTGTATAATTCCGGTGCCAAAGGCTCCACCCTTGAAGAACAGGCCCATGTCTGCTTAGCTCTCCTGATGGGTTACAATGCCTCTTTCATCGATTACGGTGAAAAGCAGCAACACATTCAGGAAGTTCTGGACCGTTGTTGGGATCTTCTTGATGCCCTTCCCGCTTCCTTATTGAAGCTCCGTCTGCTAACCGTCTGCTATGGTGAAGTGTTCGATGAGCCTTTGGCGGATGAAGCCCGTGCCATTATCGCGTCGTGGGATTCCGCGTCGCTTACTACTGAAGAGCAGGAAGCCATCACAGAATTTCAGAATGTGGTGGACAATCCTTATCCGTGGGAGTATATTGACGAGTAGAAATTGTCTGCATACTATTTGCTTAAATGATAAAAGCTACATTGCTGCTGAGGCCTCGCAACATGCTACTTTCATTTGGACGAACATATTATTTATGTTTACTAATGATGATTTTGTGATTGTATATTCCTCTGAAATATTTTATATTGCTGTAAGCCAAAGCTAAAAGTGAGTGAATCGTTCTCGACCTTTTTACTTTGTAAAGCAAAAGGTGGCTATATATGAAAAGAGTATTTACATTCAGATTTTACTTTTGTGTCAAATCTTTCTTCTAATAACAAGCGTATAGCTAAGAATACACTGTTCTTGTACGTCAGAATGTTGTTTCTGATGTTTATTTCATTATATACTTCAAGAGTGGTCTTGGACAAATTGGGTGTTGAAGACTTTGGTATATTCAATGTGGTAGGTGGTTTAGCTGCGATGTTCACTTTCTTTAGTTCATCGTTATCTAATGCTACTCAGCGATTCTTAAATATTGAGTTAGGGCAGAATAATTTGAATGGTGCAAAAAATGTATTCAGTCAGTATTTTTTATTCTATTGTATTATAGCAATAGTTGTTATTGTGGCTGCTGAGACTATAGGGCTTTGGTTTGTATGGAATAAGCTTGTTATTCCTCCTGATAGGGTTGTGGCGGCTGTATGTGTATATCAATTCACAGTACTTTCTTTATGTATTACGTTGATTGGCATTGTATTCAATTCCGAGATTGTTGTTCACGAAAATATGCGCATCTACTCTTATATAGGGATATTTGAGGGAGTGGCTAAGTTGGCAGTTGCTTTTTTGATAAGCGTATCACCTTTTGACCGATTAATTGTTTACGGATTGTTGCTGCTGATTACAACGTTGGCTGTTCAAGGTTATTATGCTTATTATGGATTGAAGCATTATGAGGAATGTCAGATTAGGTTTATTTGGGACAGAGTCTTGTTGACGAAAACGTCTTCTATAGTAGGTTGGAATATAGTTTCAACAACTGTATATGCAGTGAATGATTCAGGTATCAATATTCTGTTGAATATCTTCTTTGGTCCTGCAGTGAATGCGGCTCGTGCAGTGTCTTATCAGGTAAGTAGTGCTGTCAATAGTTTTGCGATCAATTTCTTTACTTCTGTTCGTCCTCAGATTTTTAAGTCATATGCCAGTGGAGAACGCGAATATTTGATTAAACTCTTTTTTAATAGTTCTAAATTCTCATTCATGCTGCTTTGGATGTTATGTCTTCCTATTTTCTTTTCTATAGACACCATTTTTCATCTGTGGCTGACAGAAGTACCTGAATATGCTAATGTCTTTACTGTATGGATTTTAGGCTATTCGTTAATAACTGTGTTTAATAATCCGGTTTGGACTATTGCACTTGCGATAGGAGATTTGAAACGATACGTTCCTTATGAAAGCTGTGTGTCTCTTATGGTATTTCCACTTTCATATGTAGCTTTGAGATGGGGCTGTTCTCCAGTGATTGTTTTTGTCATTCTGTTTAGTATAAGGTGTTGTTATATATTAGTAGTACTGACTATTATTAATCGATATATTCATTTCTCAGGTTATAAATATCTTCGGAATGTCATCCTGCCTATAGCTAAGGTGATTTCCATATCTTTACTTATTGCATTCGGATTGAGCAGATTACTACCTGATACATTACCATACACTATATTACTTATCTTTTTGATTGTTTCATCGGTTGTCGTTACTATCTGGATCTTTGGAATTACATATAGTCAAAGGAATTATATCGTTACATTTATAAAATCAAAATTGACTAAAAAGCTTGAGTGAGATTATATATTGTCTTTTTCTTTAATCTGACAATATTCCTGATTTAATAATAATATACTAAAACAGTATTATGTCCATTGTTGATTCTCCTAAAAATGATTTTATGTTTAAGATTTTAGACTGTACTCTCAGGGATGGTGGTTACTACACTAACTGGGATTTTTCATCCGAAGTGGTGAATGCTTATATACAGGCGATGAATAAATTGCCTATTGATTATCTGGAGGTGGGGTATCGAAATAATATAAGTAATGAGTATCTTGGTAAGTTTGGTTATACTCCTGTATCAGTATTGCGGCAGTTGAGAGAGGCTTGTGGCAAGAAGCTGGTGGTGATGCTCAATGAGAAGGGTACTTTGCCTTCTGATCTTGAATACCTTTTGAAACCGATACAGGGCTTGGCAGATATGGTACGCCTTGCCATTGACCCACAGAACTTCGATCGTGCACTGATACTTGCTGAAGCTGTAAAGGCGATGGGATTTGAAGTAGGCTTTAACACTATGTATATGTCGAAGTGGCACGAATATGAAGGTTTTCTTAATAAACTTAATAAGCTTAATGGGGTAGCTGACCTTTTCTGTATGGTCGACTCTTTCGGCGGTGTAACTCCTGATGATATCAAGGATGTTTTTCAAATTGTGAAAGCCAACACCATTTGTCCCATTGGCTTTCATGGACACAATAATCTTCAAATGGGGTTGGTCAACACTTTGACTGCTATTGATTGTGGCGTGAATTATGTAGATGCTACAATTCTTGGTATGGGGCGTGGTGCCGGTAATCTCAATATGGAGTTACTTCTTACCTGTCTCAATAAGCGGGGGCTGGATGTTGATTTCAATGTGTTAGGTGATGCCATCATCGCTTTTCAGCCGCTTTATGATAACCATAAATGGGGAACAACCTTGCCTTATATGCTTTCTGGTGCTAACTCTATTCCACAGAAAGAAGTGATGGAGTGGGTGACCAACCGTGCTTATAGTTTCAATAGTATAGTACGGGCAATTGATAACAAAAAAAATAAGGTGAAGGATAATGCTCGTTATCCGTTACTAAAGACAGATAAAGTATCTAAGGTGCTCATCATTGGTGGTGGCAATACCAGTATAGAGCATCTGGATGCTATTAAAGAGTATATCCGTCTTTATCCTGATATGCCCATTATCTTTGTGACTTCCCGCTACGTCGCTTATTATAATGACGTGTCTAATAAGAAATATTACTGCCTGGTGGGGAATGAGGCGAAGAGATTGGAGCGTAATGTTGTTGAAGAGGACTTTAATGGTACATGTGTGCTTGCCCCTTATCCTCGACTGATGGGAACTGAGGTACCTGTTTATGCTGAAAAATCAACTTTTGAGTTGGAGGAGATAAATTTTACCAATTCCTATCCTGACTCTTGTACTACTGTGGCTTTGCAGACTGCATTATTTCTCGGAGCAACCGAGGTGAATGTTGTAGGTTATGATGGTTATAAGGGTGAAGTATTATCCGAGAAAGAGATGGAGCTTTCCAATGAGAACAAGACTCTTTTTAAAGAATTCGAGAAAAGTAACATGGCAGTGTTACACTCTCTTACACCTTCGCTCTATAAAGAACTTAGTGTAAAATCAATTTATCAATTTTTGTAGTATGGATCAAATTGCATTTTTTTTACCTACTCGAAAAGGTAGTGAGCGAGTGCCCAACAAGAACACTCGTACTTTTGCTGGAATAAAGGGTGGTATTCTTAAGCTTAAACTTCGACAGTTGTTGGATGTAAAGCGCGTCGATTCTATTTATGTATCGACAAATGATGAATCAACTATGGAAATAGCTCATTCATTTAGTGATGATAGAATTAAAGTAATAGAACGTCCTTCTGAGTTATGCTTGTCTTCTACAGTTATAGAAGACTTTATTGACTATATTCCGACAGTTGTTGATGCTGAACATATTTTTTGGGTACATGCTACTGCTCCTTTTGCAGATGTTGATATTCTGAATTCTGCACTTGACAGCTACGAATCAGAAGTCTTGGAAAAGAGGTCTTATGATAGCCTCCTTAGTGTTTCTAAAGTTCAGCAATTCTTATGGTCAAAGAGAAAAAATGACTGTGTGAACCATGATAGAAGCATCGTAAAGTGGCCTCGTACTCAGGATTTGGAACCTCTTTATGAAATTAATCATGCTTTCTATATTAATAGTAAAGAAAACTATTTTAAATTTCATGATCGTATAGGTTCAAAACCGATGCTGTTTGAATTAGACAAAATCCACTCCTTTGATATTGATTGGGAAGATGATTTTGAGTTTGCAGAGATTATTTATAAAGGGATTAATGATATTAAATAAATTGTATATTCCGAAATGATTACTTTATGTTCATTTCTTTTGTACTGTGAGAAGTAACATAAATAAAATGTCATGTTTCTTTCTTATTCTGTCAATGGATTATTATCTGCTATTAAATATATGTATTGAAGTAAATACCTACTATATAAAGTAGAATACTGGTCTGTGATAATATAGATTGTAATCAAATAAATTTACAATTATGAATTTTAAAAGTTATATAGTGAGGTTGAGGCAGATCTTTAGAGAGCATTGGTCGGTGTTCATTTTCAATTTGGGTAATACTTCTTTAGTTAATAGTGAAAAATTAAGTAAGCTGAAAGATGCCTATAAAGGAAAGAGAATATTCATTGTATGTAATGGTCCCAGTTTGATTGCTGCTGACCTTGATAAGATAGCTAGGAGTGGTGATTACTCGTTTGCATCGAATAAAATTGATAAAATATTTAGTCAAACAACTTGGAGACCTACTTTTTATTGTGTTTCAGATGAGACATTTCAATTCTCTTTATTAGAAACGATGCAAAGGATACCGGCTAAAGTGAAGTTTTTTCGTACTGTTAGCTATATGACAACCCGTAGAGCTGGCGGAAACTGTGTGTATATCAATATGAATGGTGATCGTGCTCTATTGAACCATCCGCGTTTTGCCGAAGATTGTAGTAAGGTACTCTATGGGATTGCTACTGTGACTTATGCTATGCTGCAAATTGCTGTTCACATGGGTTTCCGTGAAATTTATATTATTGGCTGTGATAATTCTTATGGCAAGGAAGTAAAGAAGGACGGTACTATAGTGGATAATGGTACTGCTTCTTACTTTGCAGGAAGTGACGAGAAGGATAGGGCTACTGTAGCTGCTACATGGGAAATGAATGTAGCTTATGACTTTGCCCGTCGTTATGCTGATGAACATGGTATAAAGATTTTTAATGCTACTCGGGGAGGATATTTGGATGCCTTTGAACGTATGGATTTTGATTTACTCTTTGATAGTAAGAATCAAGATATAAAATAATCGTTTTCACATTTTATCCTTTACAGTTCTTGATATCCAAAACGAAATATATTATTACTATGATTAAGAAAATAATGCTTGTCTTTGGCACACGTCCCGAAGCAATAAAGATGGCTCCTGTAGTGAAGGAGTTTCAAAAACATTTAGAAACTTTTCAAACAATTGTTTGCGTGACGGGTCAGCATAGAGAGATGCTGGATCAAGTGCTACGTATTTTCGATATTACCCCGCAATATGATCTAAACATAATGAAACAGGGGCAGGATTTGTATGATGTTACCTCAAGGGTATTGTTAGGGATGCGTGATATTCTTAAAGAGGTGAATCCCGATGTTGTCTTGGTGCATGGCGATACCACTACCTCTATGGCGGCTGCGTTAGCTGCTTTTTATCAGCAAATTCCTGTGGGGCATGTGGAAGCGGGATTGCGAACACATGATATTTACAGTCCTTGGCCAGAGGAGATGAATCGACAGATCACAGGACGTATTGCTACCTATAATTTTGCACCTACTTCACTCAGCCGGCAAAATTTGCTGCAGGAAGGGGTAAGTGAAGCAAGAATCAACATAACGGGAAATACGGTAATCGATGCCCTCTATTGGGTACTGAACCGTATCGGTAATGATTACGTGTTGGGTACTGAACTGGAGAAAGTGGTGCTGAAGGCAGGGTATGATATTCGGCGGTTGGAGGGAGGTAGACGGTTAGTACTTATCACTGGTCATCGCCGTGAAAATTTCGGAGATGGATTTATTAGTATGTGTCTGGCCATTAAACATCTCACAGAAACTTATTTGGATGTGGACTTTGTATATCCTATGCATCTCAATCCTCATGTACGAAAGCCGATTCACGAGGTATTCGGTGAGGATTTGTCTGGCTTAGGAAACATGTTTTTCATTGAGCCGCTGGAGTACCTTTCGTTTGTTTATCTGATGGAGAGATCGACGATTGTTCTCACAGATAGTGGTGGTATTCAGGAAGAGGCACCGGGTTTGGGTAAACCTGTACTGGTGATGCGCGATACTACTGAACGTCCTGAAGCGTTGTCTGCAGGTACAGTGAAACTGGTGGGAACCGATTTCAATAAGATTGTAAACGAGGTATCTGTTTTACTTGATGATAATCAGGCTTATGAACGAATGAGTAAAGCTGTAAATCCTTATGGAGATGGTTTTGCTTGCAAAAGAATTGTGGAAACTTTGAATAACTCCAAAATATGATTATCTAACGAAGTACACTTGTTAGCTGTCATATTGTTTATAAAAATGATTGATAACTAATCTTTTACTTACTACACCTCCCCTTATTAAGTTTTCGTGTTGGGAGTTTTCTTGATACTCAGATTAACATTTAATATTTTCATAAATATCCTATTGATACTGGCAGTAATTGTTGTCAGCTCTTTTATTGGGGGTATTGTATTTTAACGTTATAGTTTCTTTTAAAAATAGATAAGTGTGATACCAAAGATAGTCCATTATTGCTGGTTTGGCAGAGGTAAAATGCCAGAATTGGCATTGAAGTGTCTTGAGTCATGGAAGAAACATCTTCCGGACTATGTGATTAAAGAGTGGAATGAGGATAATTTCGATCTGGATGCGTATCCTTATGCCCGTGAAGCATACGACAATCGGAAATTTGCCTTTGTAACTGATATTGTGCGATTATATGCTTTATATCATGAAGGAGGTATTTATATGGATACGGATGTGGAAGTGTTGAAACCTTTGGACACTTTTCTAAAGTATGATGCGGTGTCGGGGTTTGAGTCGAAAACTCAAATCCCAACAGGTTTAATGGCGTGTCGGGAGGGGTATCCTTTATTTAAAGAATTATTGGACGAATATGAGGGTATACACTTCAAACAGACGGATGGAAGTCTGGATTTTACTACAAATGTAGTTCGTATTACTAATGCTTGTTTGAAATACGGTTTGGTTCCGAATAACCGGTTTCAGACGGTGAATGGTTTTACTCTTTTTCCGAAGGAATATTTTTGTCCAAAATCTTATGATGACGGGAAAATCTATCTAACGGAAAATACAGTTGCTATACATCATTTCGCAGGCAGTTGGTTAACACCCAAGCAAAAGATTACAGAAAGAGTTGTAAGAATGATAGGCAATGATAACTTTGCGGTTATAGTCCGTTTGAAAAAAAGTTGTTTTCGTTTTTTGGTAAATAGACTTTAAGATATGATAGTTAATTCTGAATCTGTACTTGTCTCTATTTTGGTACCTGTATATAAGGTGGAAAAGTACATTGAGAAGTGTGCTATGTCTTTATTTGAGCAGACTTACGATAATATAGAGTATGTATTTGTAGATGATTGTTCGCCGGATGATAGTATAGCTTTGCTGGAAAGCACAATGGAACGCTATTCCAAGAGGAAGGAACAAGTGAAGATTGTGAAACATGAGAAGAATATGGGTCTGTCCAATGCGAGAAATACTGCTCTTTTAAGTGCTAATGGTACTTATGTGATGCATGTGGATAGTGATGATTATGTGGATAAGACGATTGTTGAAGTATTGCTCTCAGAAGCATTGAAGGAAGAGGCAGATATTGTTGTTTGTGATTTTGCTTATATTTATGAAGATTATGTTCAAAATACTACATTTTTTGTACCATCTTCTAAAGTTGATTATCTTTCTGCCATTCTTAAGCGTGAGACCACAGTTAATATGGCAGGTCGGTTAATTAGACGAGAGTTGATTATAGAACATGCTATACTGTCAATTCCAGGCTTGTACCATGGAGAGGATTATGCTACTATGCCAAGAATCGTTTATTTTGCTAATAAAATAACGAAGGTGGAGAAGCCTCTGTATTGTTATTTACGATCTGATGAGCATCTGAGGACTCATTTTGTGGATAAGCAGGGATTTCGAGATTTGGTGAAGGCGAATCAGGTTTTAATAGATTTTTTTTCTTCAAAGCCAGATGTTTCATTGTGGCCGTTGGCCGAATGTAAAGCAATGAACAAAATTAATTTGTATTGTTCGGTACGTTATGAACTTTATTCTGAAGTTTCAAAGTTATATCCTGATTTGAATATTTTTGATTTGAATCTCTCTTTCTATCGAAAGCTGTTGTTATATCTTTCAAACATCCATCAATTTCAGCTTTTATTCTATATAATAAGAGTAGTCTCTTATCTGCGGCATTGAATGGAAATATACATCTGTTTAAGTATAATCTTATTGTTTTGTGCTTTATTGGGCTGTAAAAATTTGCTCCTTTATTTACTTATTTATGCAGGGCTTTTTTATATAGGTGCATTTAGGGATTATACAGTAGGGGCTGATACGCTTAGTTATTATAATATATTCAATTATGCTGTGGATAACCCAAATGTACAGTATATGTTAACATTATCTGAACCCTCTTGGGCATTATTAAACCTGTTTGTTGCTACGTGTCAATACGAATATAGGACTATTCTATATATTGGAGTTTTCCTGTCTATAACTCCTGTATTTATACGTGTTTGGAAATCGTGTGATAGGCCTTTTGAAGCTATTCTTTTTTACGTATTACTTTATTTTTATTTTAATTGTTTCAATGGGACTCGGCAGATGATAGCTATTTCATTTGTATTTTATGCCTATGAATATATTTTAAGTAACCATTTGAAGAAGTATTATTGGTTTGTAGTAGTTGCTGCCACTTTTCATTATACAGCTTTGGTTGGTTTATTTGTTCCTGTTTTGAATAAACTTCCTTTATCTAAATACGTTGTTCTGTTGATATTACCACTATCTTACTTTGCAGGTATTTATGTGGTGCCACATTTGATGTCACTCCTTACTGTATTTGGTAAATTTGGACTTTATGCCGTTAGCGAAGGGGCTTCTGGTTCTGCTTCTCGTCTACTTTTGAATATCTTCTTTGTCTTGCTTCTTTTTAGTAACAATAAGAAAGATTTTTATCTCAAGTGTTTCTTTATAGGCATTTTGATTTATAATCTTTTCTGTTCCAATCCTGCTGTAGGGCGTATGGCCCTTTATTTTACTATCTGTCAGTTGTTTATTTATTCCAACTTTGTCTCTGCATATAAAAGTAATATTATTTTTATGAAGGTGGCAATGATAATCTATGGTTTCACTCTTTATTTAACACTCTTAAATGCCAATTCAGGTGGCGTTGTACCTTATGAATTAGGTACTTTTTAATCAAATAATCCTCAATGTACTATATGTATGAAAATTTTTGTAACTAATCTACCTTCATTTTATAAAATAAATCTTTATAATAAAATATGTAAACAAACAGAGATATTTGTAATATATACAGGGCAGGATAGCAATGGGCGTAATACTGATTTTTTCAGTGGGAAAATGAATTTTCCTCATTTTTTTCTGAAAGGAAATTCATTAGTCAAGTCATTTCAATTATTCCGGTTCTTGAAACAGAATCCGTATCAAGAAATCATTGTAGGAGGATGGGATAGTGTGATTATGTGGATTACTGTCTTTCTATTTCCTAAAAGTTATAATTCTATTGTGGTTGAGAGTACTATCAAGGAATCTGGTGTAAGTGGTTTAAAGGCTATATTTAAAAGGGTATTCCTTCAGAGAATATCGAAGGCTTATGTGTCGGGAAAATCTCATGAACAGTTGGTTCGTACTTTGGGATTTGATGGTGTTTCCGTCATTACGAAAGGAGTAGGTTTATTTAATATTATACCTCAGCCATCTTATCAACCCCGTTCAGAAGTGAAACATTTTCTTTTTGTAGGTCGTCTTGTTGCCGTCAAGAATTTGACTTTTTTAATTGAAAAATTCAATAGCTATCCAGAGTTGTCACTGACTATTGTAGGTTTTGGAGTACTGGATGAAGAATTAAAGAGTATAGCTAACAGCAATATTCATTTTGTGGGTGCTATAGATAATAAACTGTTACCTAAATATTATCAGGAAGCGGAGGTGTTTGTTTTACCTTCTTATTCAGAGACCTGGGGAGTGGTGGTTGAAGAGGCCTTAAATAATGGTACTCCTGTACTGTTGAGTAATCAGGTAGGATGTATTGATGAGGTTATCAATGAGGGGAATGGTGTCATCTTCTCTTTGCAACCAGATAACTTTGAAGAGAAGTTGTGTATGATAAGAAATGTTGATTTCTACAATAATTTGAGAAAGAATATTTCGAAGATAGATTATAAATCCATCGAACAGTATCAGGTGTCATGTTATTGTGAGTGATATTTTTTTATTAGTTTATGAAAACTATATTACAAATTAATACTGTTCTCAACAAAGGATCTGTAGGGCGTATTGTACAAGGTATAGGTGAAGTGTTACAGGATAATGGTTGGGAGAGCTATATTGCTTATGCTAGATATGGCAGAAGCGATAACTTTCGTTTGATTAAAATTGGTAATCAGGTAGGTGTATATTCTCATGTATTAGGAACTCGTTTGACTGACAGGCATGGTTTATATTCAACAAAAGCTACATTGAATTTGATAAAGCAGATAAGTTCAATCAATCCTGATGTTATTCATATCCATAATTTACATGGTTACTATATTAATTATCGGGTATTGTTTCAATATTTATCTAAAATTAATATCCCGATTGTATGGACGCTACATGATTGTTGGCCTTTTACTGGACACTGCGTCTATTTTGATACTTGTCGTTGTGATAAATGGAAAGTATGCTGCAAGGATTGTCCTCAGATAAATACCTACCCTAAAGCGTTTATTGATAGAGCCGAGCAAAACTTCTTGGATAAGAAAAAGGCTTTTACTTTACCTGATAAAATTCTTTTTGTTCCTGTTTCGGAATGGTTGAATGAACTACTGAAGGAGTCTTTTCTAAAAAAATATCCATCTGTTGTTATACGGAATGGTATTAATATTGAGAGCTTTATTCCAAATCCAAATTTACACTTTAATGAGCTAGAAGGAAAGTTTATTATTTTAGGTGTAGCCAATGTGTGGGAAAAGCGGAAGGGATTTCTTGATTTCATAAAATTAGCTCACTTTTTATCAGATGATTTTGTAATAATATTGATAGGCTTGAATAAAAAGCAAATGAGGAAATGTCCTCCCAATATAATAGGTATTTCGCATACTGGAAGTATCTCGGAGTTAGCTTCGTACTATAATCGAGCTGATGTTTTTCTTAATCTTACTTATGAAGATAATTATCCTACTACAAATCTTGAATCTATAGTTTGTGGAACCCCTGTTATCACTTATAATACAGGCGGTTCTCCGGAATCTATTTTTCCAAATAATGGATATGTAGTTGATAAAGGTGATATCAATGCTGTTCTTAGATGTATTGATAAAATTCGAAATGGAGAAATGGAAGAAAAATCAGTTCTTATAAATTATGCAAAGAATCATTTTAATCAAAATATCTGCTTTCGAGAATATTTAAAAATATACGAAAGTTTAATAGGTTAACTCTTGTGAAAAAAATGTCTCTCGTTACCGTTACTTATAACAGTAGCGAAACTCTTCGTGATACCATTCAATCTGTTTTATCTCAGACTTATCCGGATATTGAATATATTATTGTAGATGGCTGTTCTCAAGATAAAACCATTGATATAATAAAAGAGTATGAACCTTTGTTTCATGGTCGACTAAAATGGATCAGTGAGAAAGATAAAGGTCTTTATGATGCCATGAATAAAGGTATCCGGATGGCTACCGGAGATATTATCGGCATTATTAACTCGGATGATTTTTATCATAGAAAGGATACTGTAATGAAGGTTTCTGAAGCCTTCAAGAATGATGATATACAAGTTGTTTATGGAGACGTGCGTTTTGTAAATCCTCAGAATTTAGATAAAACAGTGCGTTATTACTCTTCTAAGAGGTTTACTCCTGAGATGTTTCGATTTGGTTTTATGCCTGCTCATCCCACTTTTTTCACTTATCGGAAATATTTTGAAGAGTTTGGTTACTATAAGACTGATTATAAAATAGCTGCTGATTATGAACTCCTTATTCGTTTCTTGTATGTACATCAATTAAAAAGTAAATATTTGCCATTCGATTTTATGAAAATGCGTACAGGGGGGACCAGTACTGCATCTATAAGAAGCAATATTTTATTGAATAAAGAGATAGTCAGAGCTTGTAAAGAAAATGGTATTTGGACTTGTATGCCACTTTTATTCTTGAAGTATTTAGTGAAAGTATTTGAATTGTTATTGGTAAAAGAATGAATATACTTATTACGGAGATTCACGATTTTGTGGAGTATAATAAAGTATCAGCCTTGAAATACGTCTTAAATATTTCCAAAAAAGTGAATAGATAGTGGGCCATTTATGGAAAAGTATTATCTTTGTATGGACAAATATAATCACACTTCTGTATGAATAAAGATATCAAAAATAAGAATACTTCGTTTTTCCAGAAAATTTTGGAAGACAAACGTGCTATACGTAAATGTATTCAAGAAGGTGGAGATGTGAAGAAGTTGGCTAAAGAGCGAGGCATAAAGTTTGCAACTCCCTTATGATATAGCAGAAGAAAGCGAGTGGAATTATTCATTCGTGACGAAGCATGGTATTGTTTATCATGCTTATTTTATTGATTACTCTATTTATCATCCTGCATTTTGTGAGGTTTATACTTTCAATATAGAGCCTGAAACCGATACTCCTCATCCTATAGATACCCGAATTGCATTGACAATAGTACATATACTGAAACTTTTCTTTGCTGTAAAAGAACGTGCAATGATTATGGTCTGTGATAATCTGGACGGAAAAGAGGAAAAACGCAGATTGCTATTTTCCAAGTGGTTTCTTCGTTATAATGATGCAGGTAAAATAATAAAGTTCGATGCGTCTGCTTCTACGGAGGGGTATCAGCTGTATGTTTCTATTTATTTAAATAAAGAAAATCAGCAAAAGGATGTACTGATTGCTGCTTTTTATGATTTGGTAAAAAATAACTTTTATCCTATAGATTAGTTTTTATCTATAATTTAATTCAATGAACATTCTTATTACCGGAATTCACGGTTTCGTGGGTTCTAATCTTGTTATGGCTTTAAAGAGTCGTCATACTCTTTATGGGCTGGATATTGTGGCTACAGAAAAAGATGGGGTAATAAAAACTTTCTCATGGGAGGATATAAAACCGGAATCTTTTTCTTTTCAAAACTTCTCGAAGCTTGATGCCATCATCCATTTAGCCGGTAAAGCGCATGACACTAAGAATCAATCGGTTGCCCAGTCTTATTTTGATATCAACACAGGTTTGACTCAAAAGATTTTTGATTTCTTTCTTCAATCTTCTGCCAAGAAATTCATTTTCTTCAGTTCTGTAAAAGCTGCTGCCGATAGCGTTGTGGGGGATATACTCACCGAGGATGTTATTCCAACTCCTGTTGGTCCTTATGGAGAAAGCAAGATCAAGGCGGAAGAATATATTCTTAATAAATTGACAGTTGACAATGGACAATTGACAGTTGCTATGCAGCATGATAGCGCAGCTAATTGTCAATTGTCCATTGTCAACTGTCAATTGAACAAGCAAGTTTATATATTAAGACCTTGTATGATACATGGGCCGGGGAATAAAGGGAACCTGAATTTGCTTTATAATGTGGTGAAGAAAGGTATTCCGTGGCCTTTGGGAGCTTTTGAGAATCGTCGTTCGTTTACTTCGATAGATAATCTTTGCTACGTGGTAGAAGGGTTATTGGCGAAGGATGTTCCGGGTGGTATCTATCATATGGGGGATGATGAAGCGATGTCTACTAATGAATTGATTGCTACTATGTGTGAGGTGATGGGAAAGAAACCGCACATTTGGAAAATAAATAGGGGAATAATGGAAGGATGTGCCGGGCTTGGCACTTTGTTTCACTTACCTTTAAATACAGAACGGCTTCGGAAGTTGACGGAGAATTATGTAGTAAGTAACGCAAAGATAAAAGCAGCTTTGGGGATAGATAAAATGCCTGTTACTGCAAAAGAAGGACTGATAAAGACAGTAAAGTCCTTTGAATGATTTACAATTGGACAATTTACGACTTACGATTGAAGATACTTTTTAAATATATAAAACTTTATATTATCCGAGCTTCTTTTATATGATGATAGGTGCTATTGATGAATAAGTATGAATGATATGTAAATCAAAGAAAATACTTTTGAAATCAGACTTTTAATCGTACCTTTGCATCTAAATATAAATGAGAAAAAAGAATTATGGCTAAACCTGTAAAAGAAACTCCTATATTGTTTGGAGAAGATGCACGTCGTTTCGAGAAACGGATGCAGCAAAAACGTGAGGTTTCGCAAAAGGAAATTGAGCGTGTAAAGAGAAACTATGAATCAATAATGAGTATATTGAAGAAGTAGTTGAAATGAGAGATAAGACATCAGATTTTCTAAAAGAATGCCAGGTACGTCGACTTGAAGAAAAGGAAATTGTTACGGCATTTGATTGTGAAGATGAGGATCTGAATGATTTTATTTTGAATGAGGCTCATGTTTATAGGGATGCATTGTTGGCTGTTACTTATATTCTGGAAGATAAAAATAGCTCAGTTCTGGCATATTTTAGTTTGGCAAATGATAAAGTGTCTCTTTCTGATTTTGAATCAAAAACGGATTTTAACCGTTTCCGTAAACATCGTTTTGTAAATGAAAAGCGCTTAAAAAGTTATCCGGCTGTAAAGTTGTGTCGTTTTGGAGTTAGCTTAATGGTAAAAGGTATGGGGATGGGATCGGTTCTTATTGATTTTATTAAAGCCTATTTTCTAAAGGATAATAAGACAGGGTGCCGTTTTATTACTGTAGATGCGTATTCTGCTGCTGTTCCTTTTTATGAGAAAAATGGTTTTTTGCTTTTGACTTGTGAAGATGTAAAGTCTGATACGCGTTTGCTTTATTTTGATTTGAATGATTATAAAGATTTGATATAGAAATACCTGTTGCTTAATATTTCTTATTTGTATCTTATTTGAGAAATGATGTACTACATTATAGTCTTAGTTCTGCTCTTCTTGGCAGAACTTTTTTATTTCTATATCGCCGATAAATACAACATCATCGATAAACCCAATGAACGCAGTTCACATACCCGGATCACTTTACGGGGTGGGGGAGTTATCTTCTATTTTGGCGTATTGGCTTATTTCCTTACGAACCATTTTGAATATCCCTGGTTTATGCTTGCCTTGACATTGATCACCTTAATCAGTTTTATAGATGATATCCGTTCTACCTCTCAGGCATTGCGATTGGTGTTTCATTTTTCTGCTATGGCTTTGATGTTCTATCAGTGGGGATTATTCTCTTTACCCTGGTGGACAATCCTTGTAGCGTTAATCATTTGTACTGGTATTATCAATGCTTATAACTTTATGGATGGCATCAATGGGATCACGGGAGGGTATTCTTTGATCATACTTGGAGCTTTAGCATTTATTAATCATTCGGTTGTTTCGTTTGTTGAGCCGGATCTTATTTATACAATGCTGTGTGCTGTGCTGGTTTTCAATTTCTTTAATTTCCGAAAGAGGGCGAAGTGTTTTGCCGGAGATGTGGGGGCGGTTAGTATTGCATTTTCCATTCTTTTTTTGATTGGGAGGTTGATTATTCAAACTGGGGATTTTAGCTGGATTGTACTTCTGGTAGTGTATGGGATAGATAGTGTGTTAACTATTGTTCATCGATTGATGTTGCATGAAAACATTGGTTTACCTCACCGGAAACATATGTATCAGATTATGGCTAATGAACTGAGAATGCCTCATGTGGTGGTGGCATTGATTTATATGATGGTGCAGGCAATTGTTGTAATAGGGTATTTGATATTACGGGAATATGGATACTGGTATTTATTGGGTAGTGTCTTTTTATTAAGCATGCTATATCTATTATTTATGAAGAGGTTCTTCTGCTTACATAAATTCAATTAATCCTTATTATCTGAGAAAGAAAGATTTGTAAATTGAATAAAATGCATTACCTTTGTTTTCAAAGAAAAATTTCTATGTCAGCAAATGAATGTATAAATGCGTTTTCCAGTCATCTTTTTTGGGATATCGATAAAAGGTTATTGGATTTGAATACCTGCCCGGGGCAGATAATTCAACGTGTGTTGGAATATGGTACATTGGATGATTGGAAATTAATACTACACTATTATGGGTTGGAAAAGATAGTGAAAGAGAGTCAGCAGCTTCGTAGTTTGGAGCCTCGGGCGCTGTCTTTCATTTGTTGTCTTTCCGATACAAAGAAGGAGGATTATCGATGCTATCATATGCAACAGTCGAACCACGCACACTGGAGATATTAAGGGCTATTATGTCTGTTGCTATATTTTCACAGACTCGTTTGGTTGGTGGAACTTCATTGGCATTGCAATTAGGACATCGCAAGTCTATTGACTTAGACTTCTTTGGTTGCATAAAGAGTGAAAATGAAGAGATAAAGGATGTTCTTCGTGATATAGGGCAGTTATCTGTTATTAAGGAATCGCGGCATATAAAAATATATATGGTGGATGATATAAAAATAGATTTTGTTGACTATGTATATAAGTGGATTGATGCTCCTTTGTGTGATGGTGATATTCGTTTGGCTTCCATGAAAGATATTGCGGCAATGAAAATTAATGCAGTGGAAGGACGAGGTACAAAAAAAGATTTTGTTGATATCTATTTCTTATTGAGGCATTTTACATTAGAGCAGATTCTATCTTTTTATAAAGCAAAGTATCCTGAAAACTCAGAGTTTAGAGCTTTGATGAGTTTAACCTATTTTGATGATGCAGAGCCACAAATAGCTCCTGAAATGCTTATTCCCGTAGAGTGGGAAAAGATGAAAGAAACAATCAGGCAAGCTGTGCGGGAGTTTCAGGAAAAAACACTTCTTTAAAATAATAAGCCGATACATCTCTTTTCACAAGAGACATATCGGCTTTCTTTTTCATCCTATCCGGAAATTATAATTATACGAGCTTTGCTATCCCTGTAACATGATCCAATGCACCAGCTTCCAGTTCGTATCCCATCACGTATGGTTCGGGAATATCAGGATTAGTGAGTCCGAATTCACTAATTGATTTAAAACCGAACCGATGATAGTAATTAGGATCTCCACAGAGGAATACAGCTTTATATCCCATTTCACGCCCGCGCTTCAGGCCCTCTTTGATTAGTGCGGAACCTACTCCCTGGTCCCGGTATTCAAGCAGGACGGAAAGGGGAGCGATTAATAAAGATTCAAATTTATTTCCGTCTTCCTGTATGACGTACATACGTGTCAGCAAGATATGCCCGATGAGTTTACCGTTTTGTTCGGCTACTAATCCTAATTCCGGGATATAATTCTCGCTGTTCCATAAGCGTACGGTAAAGTCCTGCTCATCTCCGTCAGCTACTTTGGCCGTCTGAAAGGCTGTTTGGACTAAATTATATATCTCCTGATACTCTTCTTTTGTCTCTTGTCTGATAATCATTGCTTTATTGTTTTCCATTTTTTCTTTATTTAATTTCCACCAAATACTGTTTGTTGATTTTTTGTATTGCTTCATTCCGTTTTTTTGCAATACGCGTTGAGAAGCCACATTCTTTTCTTCTGTTTCTGCTATAACGGATTGTATTCCTTGCTGAGCGAATGCCCATTGGCACATGCCTTCTAAAGCTTCGGACATATACCCCTGATTTCTGTAAGCTTCATATATACCATATCCTATTTCAACATTTCCCTCTTTATCCGGAAGATTTTTGAAACAGGCGGAGCCAATGGCTTTGTTTTCTGATTTCAGGATGATTTGCCAGCTTGTCAGCAAAGGGAAACTCTCCGGATATTTTGTGGCAAGTTGATACTGACAGGTCATAGCCTCCTGAGTATGGGCGTCTAATGTTTCACCCGAAGGAGTTAACTTTAATACATCTTCCATAAAGTTGATTCCATTTAGAAATAGTGCGAACTGTTCCGGAGTAAGCGGAATAACTCTTAATTGTTTTGTTTCAATCATTTTATTTTTTTGATAAAATTCTGAATATAAAGGACAACTTCGTTATTTGTCCCGATAAAAAAATATAATAATTTTCTCTTCGGATAGAATAACCCGAATAGATTTAGGAAGGGATAGCCTGAGTGGGCAAATAAAACCAACAGGCTATTTAGCGCACAATTATATACAAATATGAAAGAGTTGTTTTCAAAAAATGATTTTTAAAATTTCGTTGGCAAATATAAGTCTTTTCTTCTATATCTTAACTTTTTAGCTGAAAATAAATACAATGATTCCTGTTATCACTATATAGGCAAGTGCATAAGGGATGGCTGCTTTTAGAATTTCGCCCTCTTTTCCCTGTTGATTACTTGCTGAAGTAGCTATGGCGATACTTTGGGGAGAAATGATTTTTCCTCCGGTAGCACCTACCGTATTAGCGGCTGATAGCCAGTCGGGGTTTACATTGATATGCCCGGCAACACTGGCTTGCAGTTTTCCGAAAAGAATATTGGATGAAGTATCACTACCGGTGATGAATGTACCTAAACATCCGATAACCGGTGCGAAAAGCGGATAAAGACTACCTGTGGCAGTAGCTAAAGCAGTAGCAATAACTGAGATCATTCCGGCAGTATCCATGATGGTTGACAGGCCGACAAGGCAGATTACTGTGATGAATGTTTTTTTCAACTGCTTCACTGTATTCCAAAGTACGATGAATAGGTCTTTGACTTTTGCACCTTGTATTAGTCCGCCAATAAAAGTACCGACAAAGAGAAGTACACCTGCATGGGTAAGCCATGAGATGGTATAGTTCACTGTAGAGTCATTGATAGGAAGGCTGATACGTGTTATCCAGTTGTTCTCAAGTGTATTGCGCAGTCCCGGGAATAGGGGACTGGTCAGGATTATCAGCAAGAGAATGAGCAGATAAATACTCCATGCATTCAGGATATCTTTTCCGCGAAGAGAACTTTTGCGTGTTTTCTCTTCTTTAGAAGCTGTGAGTTTACCATAAATCACGATTACGATAATAGAAAGAATACTACCGATAATGGCCGGAGATTCTGCTCCCATATAACGTGCGGCTACATATTGACTGACAAGGGATACACCACCCACTAATAGTGCGAGGAACACATTCTTCGGAAGTGATTTCAATTTGGGATCTGTGAGAAAAAGCAGTACCAATGGGATGAGGAACATAAGTACGGAAAGCTGTAGTACGACATTGGTGCTTAAGGTTAATACATCCAGATTGGTTTCTTTAGCCAGTACAAGTACCGGTGTGCCGATAGCTCCAAAAGCCGTGGCCACGCTGTTGGCTATTAAGCTTACTACTGCCGAGAAAACGGGTTTGAAACCAAGGCTGATAAGTATGGCAGCAGGGATAGCAACTGCGGTACCGAAGCCCGCCATTGCTTCAAGTAACCCTCCGAATCCCCATGTCAATAGTAACACCTGAATGCTTTTGTCGGTAGAGATAGAGGAAAATTGTTGCTTGATGATTTCCATTTTTTGGGTCTTTAGTAATACGTTATAGCTGAAAATAGCCATTACGATAATGATCAGGATGGGAGAAACTGCTTTCAATGCACCATAGAGGAATGAATAAGCAAGATCGTCCACTGCAAAATGGAAACCAAAGATGGCTATCAGCATCGTTACAATGAGAGATATGACACTACTTTTATCGCCTGGCATTTTTAAAAAAGCCATTAATACAATAAGGAGTAAAACCGGAATAATAGCAAGAATCAGTGTCATAATCGTCAGATTTAATAATGTATAATATTCTTATAACAAAACTGGAGATCGTTTTGACTGCCCGAAAAGCAATTTTTTTATGATTTTATCCGTGATATGCCGGATTTAAACAAAAAACGATAAGTTACATTATAGAGTTGAATAAAAAGTCCGGATATGATTTATTTAGTTAACCATATCCGGACTTCTTTTTATTAGATGGGATGTCTATTTGTTAGGCATCTTCTTCATATCCAGTATTTTTTGCAGTTGCTTCAAGTTGGCTTTTGCTGCTTCATTACCCATGTGGGCAGCTTGCGTGAAAGCTGCAATGGACTGATTTATATCCCCGTTAAGGAAATCGTATACACCACTATTATTGATGTATTCGGCAGTCTGTTTGTTTGCCTTTTCCATAAACTTTATGGCAGTTCTCACATCTTTCTTACTTAATGCTACGGCAGCGGCATTCAAGTTGGCTACTTCATCGTTCGGGTACATGCGTACGGCAATATCGAACACGTTTACAAAGTCGTCACTTCCTTTCGGATAGCTGTTGGCTACCTGGTACATCTCGTTCAGACTCAGGTATTTCGGATTTGTTTTGATAACGATGCGTCCTTGTTCAACATCGAAGTTTACTACAGTATAATCTATCTTGCAATCTACTTTACGTAATCCCGGATAGATATCTTTCAACATGGCACGATAAGGAACACCACCTGCTACACGCATAATTTCTTTTTTGCGCAAAGCATCATCACTGGTATTTTTAATGATATTGATAAACGTCTCTTTATCTTTCATGGAAGAAGCTTCCAGGGCTTTCACCAATCCATCCCAGTTTTCACCGCCAAAGGATACCTTATAGAGGTTAGCCGGAACTTTTTCATTCTCACTCAGGTATTTCTTCAGTGCTTCGGCACGTTTCTGAGAAAGCTGTTCGTTGAATTTCAAAGGACCTTCGGGAGAAGCAAAACCTTCAATACTGATACCGGTTATGGTGAGATTCTTATCATTCTGAACTTTATCGAACATAGAGTGAATATTCATCAACTCTTTATGATTGTTCATGAAATCGGTCAGGATAACAGATTTGCTTACCGGGAAATCCAGATGAGCCTCGTATTGTTCGCTACGGGTTTTTACTACTTCTACAGCTGGTTGAATATAAGCGACTATCGGAGACATGGCTGCCAAACGTTTCGCCTCGGTAGATACATCGTTGGTAATGAGTTCCTGTGCAATCATCTCTTCATTATTGCCACAGCCGCAGAGGTTTTCAACCAGATTCAGTGCTGCATTTTGCATCCATGGCTGATAAGGGATTACCTGCGTATAGTTTAGTACTTCTCTTTTATCATAAGGGATAACGATACCTGCAGGCTTTTCTTTTTCTATTGCCAACCCCCGTATATATGCTTTCTGACGACGACGACCGTTGATTATAATATCCTGTAAGGGTACATTGTGCTGGCCGTCTGTCAGCAGCGGAGTCAACGTAAGTGAACGTTGAGGACTAACTACAAGATTCTTCATATCGATCGTCATGCTGATATAAAGAGAGTTGCCCTGTTGCCACAGTGATACGTCAGATAAACTGATGGCATCATTGTAAAGTTTCTGGGCACTGGCGGGAAGTGCTATGACAAGTGCCAGCAGGAGATATATAACATTTCTTTTCATTGTTACAGTTGGTTTATAGGTTATTATTTAATAATGTAGATGAAGCTAAGACCTACTTTGGTAGGACCGAAATAATCTTTAGTACTATGACCTAATTTCTGACCGTTGTCTCCCGGTTCATATTTGTCATATTTGATGTGAGCGTAGCCAAGTCCGATAGTGGCTTCCATACTCCAGCGTTTGTTTAATATCCACTGATAGCCGTAAGATATACCAGCACCGTAAAGTTTACCATCATACCGGTCATGCCCCAGGCCGAACATGTCAAGGTTACTAATGTCCATATCGGCATAGTGTCCGTGCAGGCCGAAGAAACTACCATTAAAACGTTCGCAGAGCCAGTAACGTAGTTCTGGCTGTACTAACCAATGCTTGAACTGTTTGTTGTCCGAAAACTTCCAGGGGTTGTAATTGCCCGATACATCAAGGGTTAATTTCTTTGCCAGTCCTATTTCAAATCCTAAGTTAGGAGTACTTGTGGCCCAGTAAAGGGCATTTGTTTTAATGGCAAATTTGGGTAGATAGGTTTGAGTTCTTTGCTTTTGGGCATATGTACCCGTAGCAAAGGCGAGCAGAAATCCTACTGCTAAAATTAATTTAATTGTTTTCATTTCCGTTTTGGTCTAGGTTTTATTATTTACTGCCTATACCAACACCTGCCGGAATGGATTTGTTTTCGATTGATAAAGATATTTTTTTACGGTAAATAATTTGCAGTGGATGATGAATGATCGTTTATCGCTGATCGCTTTTCTCTAAAAACCACGATAGTAACCGCTGTTACTATCAGAACAATTCCTATAACACTCTTTGGAGTGAACAATTCCTGAAAAACGAGCGTCCCTATGATGACAGCTGTTAGCGGTTCCATGGCTCCGAAGATAGAAGTAAGGGTAGGACCGATGTGTTTGATTGCTTTGATCAGAGCCATGTTAGAGATGGCGGTGGCAGGTAAGGCAAGTCCTAATATATACAGCCATGTATTCCAGTCTGTCACGATCCGGATACCGCTGGTGAAACAGCCGCATATAATAAAAAGGAGAGCGCCTATTCCCATTACATAGCAAGTGAGCACAGTAGAGTTGATCTGTACTGCACGGCTTTTTCGTACTCCTATGATATAGCCTCCATAAGAAAATACAGAGATACAGGCGGCTATGATTCCTACGGTAGTGTTACCTCCACTGTGACTGATGTCTCCCGATGAAAGAAATACAGCTCCGGCGATAGATGCCAGGATAGCTGTAATAGTCCATAGTGACTTCTTTTCATGGAAAAAGAGCATCATGGCCAGAGCTACAGCCAACGGGTACATGAAATGAATGATAGAGGCCACTCCACTGGCTATATTCTGATAAGCAATCACCAGACTCAGTGATGTGGCTGCCCGGAATAAACTCAATAAAAACACAGTACCGAAATCCTTTTTATTTAATCGGAAACTGCATCCGGATATTAAACCGAAAAGTATTAATGTAGCGGAAGCGACTCCCCAACGGTAGCTCAGTACTTCAAATGAGGAGAATCCTGTTGTGAGAAGCATGATGGAGAAGAACGGTGCCAGTCCAAAAGTAGAGGAGGACACTGCTGCATATAAAATACCTTTTGTTTTGCTCATTGCATCGAGACGAAAATTCGTGGGTGTCATAAAGCAGTACTTTTTCATACTGTTAAAAGTCATGGTATTTATTCCTTATAATCCCGTAGTCCTTTTTGCTAAATTGGAATTTCATATTGCTTAGAATTTTATTCTCCGTCTCCGGGGTCCAGTAGATTTTTAGTTTTTCACGTGTGCGTGTTATTGCGGTATAGAAGATATTGTGTGTTATGAGTTCTTCCACATCATGGGTGATAACTATTTTTACTGATTGGTATTCCAATCCTTGGGCTTTGTGGATGGAGACGGCATAGGCTATTTGGAAAGGTATTACTCCCCGGTCGGAGTTTGCATCGAAATCACCGTCCTCTTCTTCCTCCACTTGAATGCGGATTGTTGTGGTTCCATCCATACTTGTGGAAATATACTCGATGTCGCTTCCTTCAAGATCAAAATCAGAAAGCGGTGTGTTTACTTTTAGGGTAAAAAAGATTGAATGGTCACTTGTTGAGATGTCTATGATTTCACCTTTCAGGTTGTTGTATAGAATAGGGAAAAAACGGTCTGTCTCATTGAATAGAATAGGATCTCCTTTCTTGTAAGTATGTATGCCCCATTGGACAGGAGGATTGGGATTACTACTCTGTAGAAAACGGTTTATATTGTTAATACCATATAGACCGCCATAGTTAAGACAAAGGACAATCTCGTCCGGCTCTGTCTTGCTGAAGATTGATTCGTTAAGGTTTGCCGAATAGTCATTTCGAGTGATATGTTCAAGAATATCTGGTGATAATGTTCTTACCTTTCCCCATGTCTCTATCAAATCAAGGCATGAGGTCCGATATGGTTGTGTCAGTTCTACCACGTTGTTACCTTTGAAATGAGAATGTGAAATACTGAACCAATTTCCGAATTTTATGGATTCAATTTGGAACATATCCCCAACGAGTACTAAAAGGCGGAATGATTCATTTTCTAATATGGCCAGCATGTCTTCATTGCATACTGTACTGCACTCATCAATAAACAGAATATCACATTCGATGTTTCTGCGACTCAAATAACTTGCAATGGTTATAAAGTTTGTGTTGGCAGCATTGACTTTGCGTTTCAGATTATCCACTGCCGGGTTTGTGTTTGCAAGATAAAGTTTGTCTTTATCGCTGAATATGTGAGAAATGTGATTGATAAGGGTCGACTTTCCCGTACCTGCAGCCCCATAGATAAAAGCTACTTGTGAATCGGAGAAGATATTTTGTATGGCAGTACGTTTTTCGTTGCAATCTATATATACTCCTGGGTTTGCCAACCATTTGTTCGCAATTGCAGTATAGTTGGAAATCCCGCTTTTGGATTTATTGTTCAGTATTTGTAAGATGCTATGGACATTTTCTTCGTATTTGCGTATGTATGAATACTCCTTGAACATTTCAATTCGTGCGTGTTGATGCTTATAGTATAGGCGGTTATTGTACTCTTCTGCCAACGACGGAACATTGGTGAAAGTTGTCAGTTCTGTTTGTGGAGTATAAAGTGTTCCGTTGTGTTCGGCGTTATTTGCCAAGCGACGGGCAAGAAATTCAGGCTCATGACCAACTGTTGGAATAGCCTCCAACAAATCGGATAATAGAGGATTGTGATTGGACAACGAAAAGCTGAAAGGCATGTTGTCGAATGGCTTGCTTTTTATACTAAGATACAAGTTGGTGAGAGAAGAACATGGTGTACAATTGTATTGGCTTTTGATAATTTTGTTATTCATCCTTAATAAAAGGTAGCGTAATACGTTACTTCCCGGATCGTTCTTTTTAATGATAGAACGGCAGCGCTCCAATAGCAAACTGATGTGCTGTGTTTTTCCTCCATGTTGGATTTTTGATAAAAAATCCTTAAAACGGGAGTCCTCAAAATTTATAATTTCCGTTAGTGAGCATCGGCTGTCCATCAGATAATTCATCAGATTACCGTACTCCTTGGTACGCGAGTCAGGAAAGTCTAATCCTAATATTTTTCCAAAATTTTTCAATTCGCATATTCTTATTGAAGGCTTCCAGTCTACAATGATCAATATGGGCATATTCACTCCCAATACGCTGATTTCAGTTGTTGTCAAACGTAGGAATGTAGCATAATTAGGCATGATTTCTGCCTTGGAAAAGGCTATGATTCGGTCGAATTTACTCACTCTTTCGTTTGCAAGAGAGAATGTGATTTCGTAATAAATAGAATCTTCTACGAACAGAGGTTTAATTTTATAAATATAGAAACGTCTTTCTTCGGTTAAAGCATTTGACAGATCAAGGTTTGTAATCTTGTCTGCTATTGCTTTGTAATAGGTCGAAAAGGCAGGGTCTGTATTTAGTGGGAATTTATTGAGGTTATACAAAATTTTCACTCCATATTTTTCATTCATAAGTTGTTTTATTCGCAGCAAATATTCATAATATTTCAGCATCAGACGTTCTGAGTTCTCAGGGTCGAGAGTATAGTGTGATGCGGAAATTTGCAATAAATCATAAAACTGTTTTATAAAACGATATTCCCCTTTGCTTTGTATATACTTTTTTGCCTCCGTGATGTTATTGTAATATACTGCGTCGAGATGTCCTCCGTTTGTTGCAAAAATCTTCACGCAAATGTGATCTATTAAGTTACGTAATTGGCTCAATATATTCACGGAAAGAAGTCCGCGATCTGAGAAATCTGCTGAATCAAGATTCAAACAGATTGCCATATTACACTTTGATATCCATTGGTCGTACTTCTTTTCCATATTGCGCTTCTTTTTTATCGATATTATGTTATTCTTTTTGAATGTATTGTTTCTCTATACTATACCACTTTTTTGTTTCATTCATTATATAGTGTCCCTTTTATCACGCTGTCCTATTTCTGCTCAAAAGCTTATCAATTTTGATTAACTGATGGTTACTAATGAATTACACTAAAATTCATTATCACAGGGTTACGATTTGCCAACTTACCGATTTCATTAGATTTTTCAAATTTGCATTTACCAAATAGTGTTTTTATCCTTAGCAAAATTACAAAGAAAAATTCAATCAAAATCATCTTATATCAAGATTTTATGAATCATTCTTTTTTATCCCGTATTCCTTCATTTGGGTATACGGCTTTGTCCTTCCAATATCGAGGAGCTTGGCGGCAAGCTGTTTGTTTCCGTTCGCCTGCTTTAAAGTACGGACGATTCGTTCTTTCTCTTCCGCTGTGTAATATAAATGTGTTTCATTATGATGTTTCAAATTTTGAAGTGAGTTCTATATTTTGTCTTTTTCTAAAATTTTATTTTGGGGATTCCAGTAACAGAATCAGTAGAAGGAGACCTACTTTGCAGATTGGTAATACAAATAGTCGTTATCGCTTTTCTTGTGGTGCACGTACTTTTATGGATAGATGGAGCAAATCGGGATCTTCACATCATTGTACAATTGGAATAGGACATATAGCGGATAAACTGGAGAAAGTTGCTTTCTTATTGGATATTCCGTGTGTCAGAGTCTGTTGATATAAAGAGATCCTTAATAGATGAGTATAAAGAAAGTATATGGAGTGATAAAAGTTTCGTGAGATTCAATATCTTTGCTGAATATTTATTCAGAAGTTAAATATAGAATATGAAGAACCCAATTCCTCAATATACTTTTTACAAGACTAAGTATGGAAGTGAATTATTAATTGACGTCGTAGAATTAAAATACATAAAAAGGTTTTTATCCGAAAACCCTATTCATACATTGACATATTATGATATCACTTTCATTACTGAGGGGGAGGGGACTTTTTCTATCGATAATAAGAATTATGAAGCGACTTCTTGCGACGTGTTTTTTTCTCAACCGGGGGAAATACGGAGTTGGGATACGAATCATATAACAAACGGCTATGCGCTGATTTTTGAAGATCGGTTTTTATCTTCCGTCTTTAAAGATTCTTTGTTTGTGCAGCATCTTTCATTTTTTGGATGGGATAAATCATGCTCCAAGCTACACCTGTCTGATGAACTTTATAAATGCATGCTCCGGCTTTTGCAGAATATTAAAGCAGAAATAGACGGGTATAAACAAAATGATATACATGTATTGAGAGCACTGCTTTATGAAGCACTCATGTTGCTGGACAGAACCTATCAAAATGAGATACCTGTAGGAACAATGAATAAGGAAAGCCGTAATATTCATATCAGTGGATTTATAAAATTAGTTGATATTCATTTGAGAGAGCACCATTCTGTTCAATTCTATGCAGATAAACTTTGTGTTACTCCCAACTATCTGAATGAGTTGATGAACACTGTTATGAGCATTAGTGCCAAGCAATATATATAGGATAGAGTAATAGATGAAGTCCGGGGATTGCTCGTTTATACAAATACTTCTATCTCTGAACTTGCATTTGAATTCAACTTTTCGTCCGTCTCTTATTTTATTCGTGCTTTTCGTCAGTGTACAGGTTACACTCCCTTGGCTTATCGTAAAGAGCATAAACCGTAAAAAGTACTATTTTCCCCTTTGTTTCTATTACATTACTTCTTTTCTATCCCTTTATCTTTGTGGTACTTATTAAACCATAAAACAGTAAAATCATGAAAGATGTAGAAAAAACAGTAGGAAATATGATAGACAAACAGAAAATCGCTTTTATCGGTTCTGTTGATACAGAAGGTTTTCCTAATATAAAAGCAATGTTACAACCTCGTAAACGGGAGGGAATCAGTGTGATTTATTTAACAACAAATACTTCATCCCTGCGCGTCTCTCAGTTTTTAAAGGAGTCTCGTTCTTGTCTTTATTTCTGTGATACACGTTTCTTTAAGGGAATAATGCTAAAAGGAAGAGTGGAAGTCCTGACAGATCATGTAAGTAAAGAAATGATATGGCGGGAAGGGGATACGATGTATTATAAAGAAGGTGTAACGGATCCTGATTATTGTGTCTTAAAGTTTACTGCTGTTTCCGGAAGATACTATAGCAATTTTAAATCAGAGAATTTTACGATTGAAAGCTCCACAGGCGAATGATAGGGATACTATGTGAAGGCAGCATGTTTACACTATTGACTATTAGCGTTTTGCTCTTTTAAATGGTACAAACCTCATTTTTACAATTACATTGAAAGTAGGCACAAATGCAATGTGTTTATTTTCAGTGTTTTAGATATACGTGTTGTACCGCACTTTTTTAACCCTGTTTGTACAATTGGTAGGAGTTAATTTCAGAAGATTGATTTACTGCCATTTACCGCTCTTGGGTACAAATGGTTTTGCAGGGGCAAAGATATGAAAAATAAGGCAAATAGAATAAAGAAAGTACATAACTTTTGTACAAACATACTGCATATTTGATTATTTGTAGTACTTTTGTACAGTGATAAAAGAATTGCAGAAATGAATTCAGAAGAAAGTAAAAATCGATTCATCTCTTCTTCAGAAGTAAAGGAAAAGAGCCGTAGTGCATACTATAAGCTCCTCAAGAGTGCCCGTGAAGGAAATATGGTCTGCATCCGGCGAGGTGTGTACGCTACAATGGAACAGTTGGCCGATACCATGATAGACCTTGATGTTGTGGTGCCGGCTGGTATTCTATGCTTGTTTTCTGCATGGAATATCCATGGACTTACCACTTCTTTGCCTCAGGCCTATCATGTGGCCATCAAAAGAGGAAGAAAGATACAGCTACCCGAATATCCTCCGATAGAACTACACTCCATTACTGAGCCACTATTGGAGCTTGGTGTTGAGGACCGAATTGTAAGTGGTTATCATGTTAAAGTATATAATGTGGAACGCTCTGTTTGTGACGCTATTAAATATAGAAATAAGATTGGTATGGATGTATGTTCCGAAGTAGTTAACAGCTATTTAGCACTTTCTAATCGTAACCTAACTCTCCTGATGGACTATGCAAGCAAACTACGTGTTACAAAGACTCTTGAAAAATATCTCGAAATAAAGCTATGAGTGAAGAAATAAAGAACTACGGAAAATCTATAAGAGCTCGTTTGCTTAATATAGCCAAACAGGAAAATATCTTTTTCCAAACGATATTGACTCGCTATTTCCAGGAACGGCTACTTTATCGTATGTCACAGACACACTACAAGAATAACTTCTACCTGAAAGGTGGAGCACTTATGTATGCTTATGAACGTTTTTCAGCTCGACCTACCTTGGATATAGATTTCTTAGGAGCTGACATTAGTAATGATCGCGAAAAAATAGTCAATGTATTCAAAGAAATATGCGCTGTACCTTGCGATGAAGACGGTGTATGCTTTGATCTTACTCGCATCTCAGCACAGAATATCACAGAGTTCAAAGATTATCATGGTGTCAGATTGAGTATTTCTGTTACTATGGATACCATTGCACAGGTAATGACAATGGATATTGGATTTGGCGATGTGGTAACTCCCGGGGCTATACCTCTTGATTACCCTATTTTACTCAAGCATCTCCCAACTACTAACATCTTGGCATATTCCATCGAAACAGTCATTGCAGAGAAAATGCATGCTGTAGTTGATTTGGTAGACCAAAGTAGCCGTATGAAGGACTACTACGACCTTTATCAGATTTTATCAGCCAGTCAATATGATGCTGAAGTACTTAAAAAGGCAATTAAACGAACCTTTGAGAATCGGCATACGGAATATATGAGCGACACAATGTTCTTCCGAGCAGAGTTCCCTGACAATATAGAAATGCAAACCAGATGGAAAGCATTCATCCGCAAGATAACGAGTAAAAGTGAATTGTCATTTTCAGATATGGTTCGCTACTTACAAATTGCATTAAAACCCTATTGGGAGAACTTAAAGCATGAATAAAAGCGATAGTGAGTGTTTCACACTTTCCTTTTTCGAAGCAAAAGATATTGTCATTTCGGGTGATGTACATGGCGACTTTAATCAGTTGGTTTTAAAACTTTGTGTACAATATCAGATGAAAGATACTCTGTTGATTGTAGCCGGTGATTGCGGATTTCACATTATGCCCCCAAAATAGTAGAGTATTTGGTAGGATTGGGTAAATGATAGTATAAAAATAAGGGTATAGTCTGATTTTAAGGTTATGCCCATCTATCCGATTCATTAGTTTTGTTGTATGTTCCATAATCTTTCATAATTAGTTTCTAAGAACAGGACTAAATTCGATACCTTTACCGACAAATATAGTGTAGCACTTTTTGCTTCCTAAAAGAACAAACGATGACACGAAAACTATTTGTCTCAATTTCATTTATATTTATTGCTGCTGTAGCACTAAAAGCCCAGACAATAACAGGAAAGATTGTAGATAGTAATCAACAACCAATAGATGGAGCAACTATTGTGTTACAAACGATGGATTCCATTTATATAGGCGCTTCGATATCGAATATGGATGGAGTGTTTCTGCTGAATCATCAACCGGAACAATATCGTTTGATCATCCAACATCTGTTATATAAAACCAGATTGCTGTCAGACGTGAAGAATGACATCGGGATTGTCACATTAGAACCCGAAGATTATGCTTTGGATGAAGTAGTCATAAAGGCGGAGCGCCCTTTTGTGAAAGTGGAGGAGGGGCGTTTGGGGTATAATCTTGCACAATTGGCTGATGGTAAGGTGGTGAATAATGCTTATGAGGCTTTAACAAAGTTACCGGGTGTACAAGAAGATAAAGAGGGATTGACTTTGGCAGGAGCCGGAAGTGTTACTGTTATTTTGAATGGCAAACCTATGACGATGAACGCTGCTCAGCTGGAAACTTTATTGAGAAATACTCCTGTTGATCATGTGGAAAAGGCAGAGGTAATGTATAGCGCGCCACCCCAATATCATGTAAGAGGGGCTGTCATTAATGTAGTGTTGAAACGTTCGAATGATTATTCTTTTCAGGGAGAAGTAAATGCTGATTATACGAACCATTATTTCAATAGTGGAAGTATGAACGGTAATTTTCGGTTGTCTACTCCCAAAATGGCTTTTGATGTAATGTATGGTTCAAGTGATGTAAAACAGATGGAATATATGAATATTTATTCCAGACATACATTGAAAAACAAAATATACGAGATTAATCAGAATAACCGGATAAGTACCAAATATTGGAATCATAATTTGAGGACAGCGTTTGAATATAATTTTAATGATAAAAACAATCTGAATGTGTCTTATACAGGGAATTTTAGCCCCGATCAACACAATAACAGCCGGACCGTCGGAAACTACCAGACCAGTAATACTGATAAGTACATAGATACCCGTATGCATAACATATCACTGCAATATCATTCAGGATTCGGATTGGAAATAGGAGGAGATTATACCCGTTATACTTCAGATAATGAACAAAACCTGAACGTCAATTATGAAGATAATAGTCAGAGTCATTTTAATTTGTCAGCCGGGCAGAAAATAGACCGTTATTCTATTTATGCAGACCAGAGCCATCAACTAACCAGAGGCTGGAACTTTGGTTATGGAGCTTCTTACAGATTTGCCAATGACCATGACTATCAGATTTATAATGAAGTCGGTGGTGGTATTCAGACACAAAATACGGATTCAAAGTTAAAAGAGCAGACTACTAATTTTTATGTGTCGGTGAGCAAGGAGTATGAAACAGGGACTTCGTTTTCTGCTTCAGCTACGGGAGAATATTATACCATTGGCAATTATCATAAATGGGCTGTTTATCCGCAAGCAACATTCACTTATATGAAGACACCTAAGCATATTCTCCAGTTTTCGCTGTCAACGGATAAAACTTATCCGAGCTATTGGGATATGCAATCATCCGTCAGTTATATAGACGGATATACCGAATTGTGGGGAACTCCGGGAATAAGGCCTATGACAACATACAATCTGAATGGTAATTATATCCTGAAGCAAAAGTATATTTTCGGTATGTTCTTTATGCACACGGCAGATTATTTCGTACAAGCGGCCTATCAGTCAACAGACAGGCTTGCTTTGATTTATAAAAATACGAACTGGAACTATATGCGCTTGTGGGGTGCAAATGTCATATTACCTTTTAAAGGCGGGAGTTGGCTGGATTCCCGGCTGACTTTGACAGGAATGCAAATGCATCAACGCTGTGACAATTTTTTTGATATACCTTTCAATCGGAAGAAATGGCTGTTCAGCGGATCACTTGATAATACATTTAAAGTTTATAAGGGTTTGTCTTTAGAACTGAATGGGAATGTGCAGACACCTGCCATACAGGGGACGTTTGATGTAAATAGTGTTTTTAATCTGACGGCTGGTTTGAAATGGAGCTTTGCCAAAGACAAGGCGACTGTATCTGCTCGTTGCAGTGATATTTTTGAAACCGGAATGCCTAACATTAAAATCCGTTTTAAAGGACAACATTTAGATATGGATAATGCTTTTTATTCACGGGCATTTACAGTACATTTCTCTTATCGCTTTGGTGGATATACAAAGAAAGAAAGTAAATCAGTAGATACGTCACGATTTGGCATGTAAGTCTTTGGGATGATTTCTGTGTAGTTACTCTTTTGGAAATAAATACCCAGAAGTGGGGATTGATAAACTCAATATTTTCCATGAACTTTGCACCAAAAATCCGATAAATGAAATATGTTTATATAATAATATTGCTTGTTGTGATAGGAGGGTTAACTCCTTTTTCAGTGCAAGCACAGGATTCTATCCATATAGGAACCCGGCATACCCTGTTTTCGCAGATATTAAATGAGGAGAGGGCTTATTGGGTTTATGAACCCGAAAGACAGGCTGGGGACTCGATTAGAAACCTTCCTGTTCTTTATTTACTGGATGGGGATGTTTTTTTTCATTCAGTAGTAGGATTTACCCGTTTTTTCTCTTCTTCCAAAGTTTCTTCTTTGCCTCCATGTATTGTTGTCGCGGTACTAAATACGGACCGTACCAGGGATTTTACTCCCACTTGTTCGGCTGCACGACGGGACGGAACTATTCATTCCGGAGATAAACCGCAGGGAGGAGGGGCTGAGCAATTCTATCGTTTTCTGACGGAGGAGTTACGTCCTGAAGTGGAAAAAAAAGTGTCTGGTGGCGGTAGTAAAATTCTGGTAGGACACTCATATGCAGGTCTGTTCACTTTAGAGATGCTTCTTCAGCACCCCGGATCATTTGATACGTTTATGGCAATAGATCCCAGCTTATGGTGGGATCGGTGAGTTTTCCTAAGGCAGTGGAGGCAAAAAGCGTCAGGACAGGATTTTTCCGGTAAACAGTTATATGTTGCTTTTGCCACTCAGCAACGTCCCGGAGTGAAATTAAATCAGTTCTCGCTGGCAGATAGTTTGAAAATAAAGATTGTTCCCGATATGGAAAACCGGCATCTACGGGTTGTTTATAAAAAGTTTCCGGAAGAGATGCATGGTACTGTTGCTCTTCCGGGAATATTTGACGGTTTGAAGTCTCTGTTCCGACACTAATATTGTTTCTCTTTTATTGGAGAATCTGTAGAGGTATTGTCTTCCTGAAGAAGTAGCTGGGATAGTGAACGGGTACTCCATTTATCTTTAAAAGACGGAGTTATCGGTTTTAATGAATGAATATGGGGAACAGGTTTTATGTGCTTAACTCCTTTAACTGATTCCAAGTGAGTGTTACTCATTATGATTTCTCCTCTTACAATCTCTTTTTGGGCTGCAACAGCATAACCATCTGTGTCATATAGTACACCATTTATATACCATCCCAAAAAGCGGCCATTGAAATGATAAATGTCTTCTTTTCCATCAAAATAAGCTACTGGAGTACCATCCCACATATAAATTGTAGAATCTTTGTCTACATAGTTTATGTAGGCAATAGGCTGGGTGCTTTTATCGAATAAGGTCACTTCTGACTCTTGGGGGATAACAGGTTCGTTTTCATCATCACCACATCCGGTCAATAATCCGATTGTGGCACATAAAACTAAGAGTAATTTTTTCATTTGATGTATTATTAATTAATATATAAATGTTTATAAGAAGTTATAGATTACCTTATTTATTCAAGGGAATGTTAACCTTCTCATATAAAAAGACCGGGATATATAAAAATATCCCTATCGAGGAATCTTTAATTTTTCCAAATAAGTGCATTTTTAAGAGAGGGTGGCTAAAGGTAAAATTGTAGCGAAACAACTGCCTATACCTACTTCCGACTGTACTTCTATGCGCCCCGAAAGTTTTTCGATAATAACCTTACAGATAGATAGCCCCAGGCCACTACCTTGTTCAAATTCATCGGCTTTATAGAAACGGTCAAAAATCATCATGAGTTCTTTTTCATCTATTCCTCTGCCTGTATCTTTTACATACACGCAAACTGCATTATGTTCTTTGTCTATTTTGCATCCTAATGTAATAGAGCCATTTTGGGTAAACTTATTAGCATTACTTAAGAAATTGGAAATAACTTGTGTAAAACGAATACGATCTATGTTGACTGGCAAAAAGAGTGAGTCATCTAATTCAAGATGGAACTTTAGGGAAGGTTGGATTAATGGTTGATAGTTATTATATATTTCTCTGACAATATCCGTTATATTATAGTTCTTTATGTCAAAGTCCATGTTACCGGAGTCTAAATTGGATATTTCCAGCATATCGTTAATGAGTTTCAAAAGTAGTTCATTATTAAGATTGATTATTTCGAGCATACTTTCTTTTTCCTCCTGGTCTATTTCGTCGGCATATTCACTCGCCAGTATGTTAGTAAAGCCTACAATGGCATTGAGCGGAGTACGAATCTCGTGACTTATATTATTTAGGAACGACTGTTTTAATTCTGCTTTTTCAGCCATTTGTTTGGCTAAAATCAGTTGTTGTTCATGTTCTACTAATTTTTGGATGTTTTGCATGATACCTGCCAACATCATTTCACCCTTTGCATTTTTCAGGCTGCGGCATCGTAGTTCATACCATTGGTAGTTGCTTTCGGTTTTTCCGAAGTCAAAACGTGCACGCTGTATTTCCATACCTGGAGATTGATACAGAGTTTCATAAAATGAGCTCAGCAATTGTTTATCATCGGCGTGTGTGTATTGCAAGAAATCATCTTTGGTAAATGAACGTTGTTTTAAACCCATTAAACGTGTATAATTGGTATCGAACTCGATTGTATTTCCTTGCATGTTCCACAATGATATCTGGCCTCCGTCTGTAGAAAGTGTTAAGCGTTTATGGGCTTCTTCAAGTATTTGCAGATTTTTGCGCTCTATCTGCGAGCGTTTTCGCATTCTCAGCAAACTGAGTGATATAAAAATGAATGCGAAGATGAATAGCACTGCAAGGAGATATAACTCAACACGGTAGTGGTCATAAAACGGATAGTTGACAAGGCGTACATTCTTTGGGATCTGTTGGGTGACCTGGCTGCCATATACAGAAATATTGCCCCAATCGAGTATATATTCTTTAGGTAAATCACTTATTTGGGGTACGCCTGTCTTTTCTTTATTCATTAATCGTATAGATAGGTTAGCGGCAATTTTAGCTGAAATTTCTTTTGTAGCCATATAACCACCCACAATCTTGGTTCCTTCGTCGAACCCCTCGCAAATACAACTGAAAGAAGGTATATTAACAGCATTTACTATTGGGAGCGACATTGAATCAAATTTATCTAGTAAAAATGCTTTTTTCTTCTGTTCACTTTTCGATTTTTCCATCATCACAAGTAAAGAAGCTCCTTTTATATAACGGAAAGGGCAGAGGCTTACGGTTAACTTATCTTTTTTTACTTTGATACGTTGGTTTGCTACAGCCGCCATAAGATTGTAATACTCCATCATTTCGCTCATTTCCTTGTATTCATATTCCATAGAATATGCTGACTTGTGGCCTAAAATTTGTACATTTCTCCTATCCACAACCTTAGTCAATAAATCATAAGATTTACGTCCGAGTGTAGTCAGATCGATATTGTATACAATTTCTATTTCTGCTTTAGGTTGCAGTGATTGTATGAAATCTATGTTGCTTTTGAAATCCGGACTGTCTCTGAGGATATAAATTTCTTTAGTACTGTATTCTTTTATAAGTCTCTCATCGGGAAAATGTACATTGCAGGCTATTACCGGGGTAGAAGACAAGAGGTGGTGGCGGGTCGATAATAAAGAACTGGTAGCCTGATCTCCTATAGCCAGAATAAGATCCACTGGTTTACTTTTAATAACATTGAGATATTTATTCATGTTATCAAGACAAACTTCTGGATTGAATTGATTACAGTCGAGATAAAATTGATTGAATAGAGGTTCTATACCTTTTCTTCTGAGTTCCTGTGTTATGAGCTCTTCAAAATTTCCGTAGCCAATACTATTCTTTGAAAAAGAATATATAAGATATATATGTTTTTGCACCCGGTGATTTGTAACATACCACTGTTTGAAATTATATCCGCATAAGAAAGTTCCTAATAAGAGAGTAAAGCCAATAATATATTTAAATTGGGGGACAATGATTTTCATATATTGATTTATATCATGCAAAAGTAGTATAATTTCAGCAAAGTAGGGATGGCTTTATATAAAATATTTTATATTTTTCTTCTGTGGCGGATGTCCTTTTGTAATATATTGATTACATGAAATAAAACCAGGCTAATTGGAAAGGTTAGATTCAGACCTTTCGGGTGATAAGGAGCAGAAAGAAATACAGGATGAGGTGTTGTGGAAAAATAGTTTACACAAATAGAGCTGATCTGCATAAATTTACTATATTTGTACTTTACAATCTACCTGTAATGGTAATAAATCGGTATGATTGTGGCCAGTTATATTGATAATATCTAATTTAAAGCAAGGGTACACATGGATACTGATTTTGTAAACTTAACAACAGAAAACCTTGTCAATGAGCATTTGTGCTGCATTATTCGCAGTAAGAAAGTCCATCCTGGTATTGATGCAAAACGGCAATGGCTTTCTGATCGGCTAAATGAAGGTCATGTCTTTAGGAAGTTAAACGTAAAAGCTACGGTTTTTATTGAATATGCACCTCTTGAAACAGCTTGGGTTCCCATAGTCGGCGACAACTATTATTACATATATTGCTTATGGGTTTTGGGCAGCCACAAAGGAAACGGATATGGGAAATCACTGATGGAGTATTGCTTGGCTGATGCCATAGAAAAGGGTAAATCCGGTATTTGTATGCTTGGGGCAAAAAAACAGAAGAACTGGCTTTCCGATCAATCATTTGCAAAGAAATTTGGCTTTGAGGTTGTTGATACTACCGATAACGGATATGAATTGCTTGCTCTTTCTTTTGACGGAAATGTACCGACATTTGCGCAAAATGCTAAAAAGCTGAAAATAGAAAATGAAGAACTGACGATTTATTATGATATGCAATGCCCTTACGTCTATCAAAACATTGAGATGATAGCACGGTATTGTGAGATGAATGACCTTCCTATATCTTTAATTCAAGTAGATACGTTGCAGAAGGCCAAGGGATTACCTTGCGTTTTCAATAATTTTGCTGTGTTTTATAAAGGAGTTTTTGAAACAGTGAATTTGTTAAATATCGACTATTTAAAAAGGATTATTACAACGAGGCGGAGGGTGTGACTTATTAAAGCGAATAGGCTTTAACGAAGTACGAAATGGTTGAAGAGGGTGTATTACTAAAAGATATGATTTACTTTAAACAAAAAATATAAGGATGAAACAAGAAATTTTATTTGTACTGCTCGATAACTTTGCTGATTGGGAAGGAGCCTATATTGCTCCGAGCCTGAATTGGGGAGTTGAACCCGGAAGTGAAAATAAATATGTAGTTAAAACGGTATCGGTAGCGGAAGGCTTTGTTGTCTCGTGTGGTGGATTCAAGGTATTACCCGATTACAGCATCAATGATATTCCTGCCGATTATGCCGGAGTAGTATTAATAGGAGGTATGAGTTGGTTTACTCCAAAGGCCGAACTTATTGTCCCGTTAGTAGAAGATGCCATTAAGAACAAAAAACTGGTTGCAGGTATCTGCAACGCTTCGGTTTTTCTTGGAATGCACGGATTTCTAAACGAGGTGAATCATACCAGCAATGGATTGGATTATCTGAAAGAATATGGTGGAGCGGGCTATAAGGGCGAATGCCACTATATCGATAAACCAGCAGTGAGAGACGGCAACATTGTAACAGCTAACGGCTTTTCTGCTTTGGAATTTGCCCGTGAAATACTCTATGTTTTAGAGGCAGATACTCCGAAGAAGATAGAGAAAAGTTATCGAATGAATAAAACAGGTGTTTGGGAAGCGCCTGAAATTGAATAATCGTATTATTAACATTGAAAACTTCTTTTCTAAAACTCAAACGGGGGTAAAATAAAGAATATATGCTTATGGAAGATATAACAAATGGACGCTGCGGTTGGTGTGGGACCGATGAATTGTATGTAAAATACCATGATGAAGAATGGGGAAGATTGGTGACTGACGATAAGATACTGTTCGAGTTTCTTGTGTTGGAGAGTGCCCAGGCAGGACTGAGTTGGATCACCATTCTTAGAAAACGAGAGGGGTATCGCAAAGCCTTTTGTGATTTTGATGTTGAGAGGGTGGCACAGATGACCGATGAAGATGTACAACGATTGGTCCAGTTTGATGGTATTGTGAAAAACCGCCTGAAAATAAAATCAACCATCACTAATGCAAGACAATTTCTCGTTATACAAAAAGAGTTTGGTAGTTTTTACAACTATACGCTCTCATTCTTTCCCGACAGAAAACCGATTATCAACACCTTTAGTTCATTGAGCGAAATTCCTGTATCTTCTCCCCAGTCCGATGCGATGAGTAAGGATATGAAAAAGCGTGGATTCAAATTTTTCGGATCTACGATTTGTTACGCTCACTTGCAGGCTTCGGGGTTTATTAACGATCACCTGATGGGCTGTGTATGCCGGAAATAAGGAAAAGTAATTGGAATTATACAAAAAGCAAAAACAGATGAAACGATATATTAAAACCCAGCACCTCATTCTCCGCTCCTGGCAAGAGGAGGATATTCCACACCTTGCCAGATTGAACAGCGATGATAGGGTTATGGAATATTTTTTGAATAAATTGTCTTATCAAGAGACGATTGCTTTGTACAATCAAATACAAGAGGAGTTTGCCGAATGTGGATTTGGTGCATATGCTGTTGAGGAGAAAGAGACTGGCATTTTTATTGGTTTTGTCGGATTGCACAATGTTACATTTGAAGTAGACTTTGCTCCGGCTGTTGAAATCTTATGGAGACTGTTACCCGAGTTTTGGGGCAAAGGGTATGCTACGGAAGCTGCTATTGCTTGTTTGAATTATGCAAAAGATGAATTAAAGCTAAAAGAGATAGTCTCTTTTACTTCATTGCTAAATAAACGTTCAGAGCATGTGATGCAAAAAATAGGTATGGCACGCATAAAAGAGTTCAATCATCCGTTAGTGGAGCCCGAACATCCTCTGTACAGACACATTTTGTATAAGATAGTATTGTGATTTTGGAATGTATCTTCTTTTCAGTAATTTCTTCTGAGTGGCTTTGAGAGTTTCTTTGCGAAGGATTTTGAGTAGTTTCATTGCATATTTTATTAACCTGCAATAATACATATTTTACACTATGGGAATAAATAAGGAGGAAATTACATTAAAGCAGCTGACAGACAAAGATATACCATTGTTTGAAAGTTGGCTTGACAAAGAATATATCAAAAAATGGTTTGGTGACAAAGAGGATTGGTTGCATGAGATAAGCGAAAGAAACGGGAAATACAGTTTCTTAACGCATTTCATCGTTTATCACAATGACCGGAAAATTGGATATTGTCTCTATGGCGATTGTTTTTATATCAAAGATTTAGAGGAAGAGGGTCATGACTTTAAGTCATTGTATGGCGATGTTACAGCGAAAAATCATACTTATGAAATAGGTTACCTGATTGGCGAAGAGGGGTATTTGAACAAAGGTATCGGTAAGATTATCATTCAGTTGCTGGAAGCAAAACTTATTAGAATCGGAGCTAAAGAGGTGGTGGCAGATCCCTGTGAAGAGAATATTATCTCTGTAAAAACACTTCTTGGTAACGGTTTCAGGAAAAAAAGTGATGGGGACTATCGAAAAGTAATTGTGAGTATAGAACCATAAATATGAAAGAGTAACTCATCGTATAGCTAAAAGAGAAAAGACTATCAACTCAGATCGAACATAGCAATGTAATTTGTTCTCGTAAGTTTCGATAAGATATTTTTAACTTTGGGATCATACTGGTTCACAGTAAGTATAATGGGTGTATAGTAGAATTGTAATAAACACTTTAATTTTTTTTATTTCATTGGTAACGGCATCTGTCACTTCAAATCGGTCTTTTGCGAGGTCAATGTACATCTGTTCTTCATATCTTCTATGAACCCATGTACTGAGGCGTTTTTTTCTGTATGGGTGCTTTTTAAATCAACCCGATGATGTGAGGGTTGCCTAAGATGCGTGCCTACTTCCGTATACCTTTTATTCCCATACCCATTGCATAGTTATGGAGAACATTTTTTAATTTTGTCATTGTATTTTGAGTTTTATATCGTCGGCCACGACGAAAACCGAATTTACATCAAAATCCCCTGTCAAGCATAATACTTAGCAGGGGTATTTTTGTTTGGGTACAAAGGGGGAAGGATAAAATAGTTGATAAAGGCAGCGACACTTGTGGAATGGGGGGCAATATGCTATCGATTTTCCATGATGTGTTATTAAGCAAATGGAAGAAAAAGAAATGCAAAAAAGGTTAGGATTATACTTTTACCTATAATAAGTGATTATTAAAATGTTATATCTAAAAATAATATAATATGAAACCTGAAGATTTTATGGAAAACATTTGCAGATGTTTGGAAAGAATAAAGAATGAGGTAAACAGATTATCTGATTTTCAAGTGATCGACGGAAGATACGAAGTAGATAACAGTACTAATAAAACAATGCAGTCGGATCAAACTCATAGTAACAGCAATTTGAAGTATTGCTATACAGAGATGAAAGATGAGATACTTCTCGGTCAGATAACTCTTTTTGAAATAAACCGTGATATTGTTCGAATTAAGCAGATATGCAAAAAGGAGGGCTGTACATATACTGTCATAGGACAATTAACCTTTGCCGAACAAGCACAACTGAAAGAGAAGGCTATAAAGGGGCTGGATAGCATGACGAAGTCCATCGAAGGTAAAACCATTCAAACAGACGAATCTGAGGAGTGAGCCTATGGCAAGTGTGAAGATTAAGTTCCGTACCTCTACCGTAGAGGGCTGCCAAGGAACCATATATTATCAAGTGATTCATAACCGTGTCGCTCGTCAGGTAAAAACGGAGTACCGAATTTATGAAAGTGAATGGAACAGTAGTTTATCGGAGATTATATTGTCCCGTTTCGATGAAGAGAGAAGAGCTTATTTGTCTAAGATAAGAGACAATATACAGAGTGATATACGCAAATTCCAACGAATTATCACATCATTAGAGCAGCAGGGTGTAGACTATGATTCCAATAATGTAGTATCAGATTTTGTATCTCTAAATCCACAGAATACTCTTTTCGGATTTATGGAGGAGGTAATTGTCAATCTGAGAAAGTTGGGAAAGATACGAATTTCTGAGACCTATACCGCTACGCTTAACAGTTTCTGTCGTTTTAGAGAGGAGAAAGATGTGGCATTGGATAAGGTGGATTCTGATATAATGATAGCATATGAAGCCTTCCTGAAAGCAAGTGGTGTTAGTCTCAACAGCTCATCGTTCTATATGCGAAATTTGCGAGCTGTTTATAATCGTGCAGTGGAAAAGGAACTTACACCACAGCGATTTCCGTTCAAGCATGTTTATACAGGAATAGGCAAGACCGTAAAACGGGCCGTTCCGATAAAGGTTATCAAGCAAATTAAAGAAATGGACTTGTCGTATCGTTCATCATTGGATTTTGCGAGGGATATGTTTCTCTTTTCGTTCTATACTCGTGGGATGTCACTCGTGGATATGGCGTATTTAAGGAAGAAAGACCTTACCAATGGTATTCTTTCCTATCGTCGTCGTAAGACAGGACAACAGCTGTTTATAAAGTGGGAAAAACCAATGCAGGAGATTGCGGATAAATACGATACGAAAAATTCGCTTTACCTGTTACCAATTATCAAGCACTCTTCCATAGAGGAACGGACGCAGTACATTTATGCCGGTCATAATATAAACCGTAACCTGAAAATTATCGGTCGGGAGTTAGGACTGTCTATACCCTTGACAATGTATGTCGCACGACACGCATGGGCCAGTATCGCCAAGAGCAAGAATGTTCCACTGTCGGTTATTAGTGAAGGAATGGGGCATGATTCAGAAGCTACAACACGCATCTATTTAGCTTCGTTGGATAACATGGCGATAGACAAGGCGAATAGTCTGATATTGAAATCTTTGTAAGAAAAGAATTGTTGAGCGAATTGTGTGTCTCTTTGCAAGAGATTATTATCTCTTTGCAAGAGAAGTGATTAACGACGCAAAAATACGAAAAAATCTGCAAATGACTCAATATATGTATAAAAAAAGTTTTGCGAATGAATAATTTTGTTGAGTACGATAAGGGGATTGTTGAGTAAAAGAGGTAAACGTAGTTAAGTATAGTTCTCGTTTTCAGATAGCCTGTCTGTTATCACTCTCTCTTGCAAAGAGAGGGTGATTTTGAGTGTTAAAATAATAAAGGTAATGAAACGTATAATCTTATTGTTGGCAATTGCTGTGGCAGGTATTTCACAAGAACTTCAGGCACAAAAGGCGGCGATAAAAACGAATTTGCTTTCCGATACTTTCATGAATGTCAATCTTGGGATAGAGATTGGTCTTGCCCCCAAATGGACACTTGATTTTACGAGCGAATTCAATGGTTGGACGCTTTCGCATAATCGGCGATGGAAACACTGGGCCGTACAACCTGAGACTCGTTATTGGTTCTGCGACCGTTTTTCCGGACATTTTCTTGGGGCACATTTGCATGGGGGGCAGTATAACATAGGAGGCTTCAATGGACAAGCTAACTTTTTGGGAACGAATGCGCGGAAACTGAAAAACGCCCGCTATCAGGGTTGGTTTTTAGGTGTGGGGGTAGCATACGGTTACGCATGGATACTGAATCGTCATTGGAACTTGGAAGCGGAAATCGGTTTCGGATATTCTTATACTCGTTACGACAGGTTCAGATGTTCCGGGTGCGGAAAAAAAATTGAAGCAAGCAAACCGCATCATTATGTGGGGCCTACAAAGGTAGCCATTAACTTAGTTTACTTGTTTTAAAGCGGATGGACATGAGAAGGACAATATTTCTATTGGCAGCCCTGTTAGGGTTTGGAGATATGATGGAAGGTGTGGCACAGAGTGTAAAAAATATCATTCCCGATGTTTCCGTTAGTCATTTCAAAATGGATCGTAACGGCAAGTACCTTACTGTGGAGATGAATATAGATTTAACGGGACTTGACGTGGACGCTAACCGTGCTGTATTACTTACGCCGCGTCTTATTAATGGAATAGATTCACTTGACTTACCATCGATAGGGATTTATGGACGCAGGCGATATTATTATTACGTGAGAAATGGAATAAGTAATATTTCAGGAGAAACTGAAACGGCTTGCCGGGCTTTAAGAAAACCGGACAATTTAGACTATCATCAACCTGTTGTTTACAAGGAGTGGATGAATGGGGCGACTCTTAAGTTTTATCGCAGTGACTGGGGATGTTGCCATGAAATATTGGCAGAATATGAAGGCATACTGGGACGGCATAATGAAGCATTCTTTCCGGAACTGGTATTTGTGCGTCCTGAAGCTGAGACCATGAAAAGCCGTTCGTTGTCAGGATCGGCTTTTATAGACTTTCCGGTAGATCAGACAGTGATTTATCCTGAATATCGCCGAAACACGGTAGAACTTGGCAAAATACAAGCTACTATAGATTCTGTGAGGAACGACAAAGATGTGTCTATTATTTCGGTATGGCTCAAGGGATATGCCTCACCCGAAAGCCCGTATTCGCATAACAAAGATTTGGCAATAGGGCGTACTGAGGCGCTCAAAAAGTATGTACGACAGTTGTATAATTTTGGCGATGACATTATTGTTACGGAATATGAACCGGAAGACTGGGAAGGACTGCGTCGATATGTGGAACTGTCTAATATTGAACATCGTAAGGAAATTTTGGAGATGATAGACAGCAGTATCGAACCGGATGCCAAGGAGGAGAAAATAAAACGAAGCTATCCCCAAGAATACCGTTTTTTGTTACAGCATTGTTATCCGGCATTACGTCACACGGATTATCGTATAGATTACAATATACGTAATTACAACGACGTGGAGGAAATCAAATGTATTATGGCGGAGCAGCCACAGAAGTTGAGCCTGAATGAATTCTACCTCGTGGCAAGAATGTACGAACCTGGTACAGTGGAATTTACCGATGTGTTTGAAACGGCGGTACGTATGTTTCCCCATGATGAAATAGCCAACTTGAATGCAGCCAATGCCGCTATACGTCGGGGCAATCAGGATGCCGCGCGCAAGTATTTGGCAAAGGCGGGTAATTCGGCAGAAGCTGTTTATGCACGAGGTTCGCTTGCCATACGTGAAAAAGATTATAAGATGGCGGTACTACATTTGGAGAAAGCTCGCGAAATGGGACTTCAAATGGCAGAAATCACACTTGTGGAATTGACAAAAAGAGGATATACGGAATGATTAAATAAGTTAAAAAAAATGAAGCTATCAAGTTTATTATGGAGTTTGTTCGGAATAATGGCACTTAGTGCTTGTTCCGAAAATGAAATGTCGGAAGAGAACGATTTGGAAGTTAAAAACGGCGGTCGTTTTTTAGCTGTTGAAATTGCAAATCCGGCCACGACAAGAGCTGAAAGTGTATTAGATGGTGACTACGAGGCTGGTTTGGATGGTGAGAACAAGGTCAATTCTTTAAGATTCTATTTCTTTGATGGTACAGGGGCACCAGTTTCTGTAAATGTTGTCGGAGATAAAAATTATGTGGATTGTACGGAAATTATATCGGAAGGTCAGAATGATATGCCGAATGTGGAGAAAAAACTACAGGCAATTGTTGTGATTAATACGAAAGATGGTAATAATGCCAACGTTAGTTCCATGGTTGCTGTGGCCAATCATGAAACGGTAGAACTTGGAGAAGGGGCTTTATCTCTTACGGAAATCTGTAAAAAAATAGGCGATTATAGCTCTGTAGAAAAAGAAGAGAATAATGGTAGTAAGATTCCACATTTCCTGATGACAAGTTCATCTTATGCAGGAACAGACGGACAAATTACTGTGGCAACGATTAATCCTGTAAATCTCTGTAAATCTGAGGAGGATGCCAAAAATAATCCTGTAAATATTTATATAGAACGTGTGGTTGCAAAAACGAAATTGAATGCTGAATGGAATACTGAGAAGGTAACAGTCAAAGAAAATGTTACCTATCAAGGTAAAACCTATACGGCAGTCGCATTGAAAGACCACAAGGGTAATGATATTAATGTTAATGAAAAACAAATATATGTCATTTTCACAGCTTGGGATATTACCGGTACTGTAGACAAGTCATATCTTTTCAAAAAGGTAAATTCTGTAACTGCATGGAATTTGGGTTGGATATGGAATAATTCCGACTTCTTCCGTTCTTTTTGGGCAATGAATCCCGAAGATGTAAAGCTGGGATATATCAGTTATAACGATATCGATTGTGAAGTTGGAGAAAACGGTGTAGCATATTGTCTGGAAAATGCAGCGGATAATTTTGATAATGGAACCAAGAGCGCTTATAATCCTGATGCACAGGTTTGTAATCGTACTCAGGCAATCATTGCTGCAGTATTGGTTACTGTTGATGGAAGTCAAGCATCTCCTATCGATTTGGCAAAATGGGCAGGAAGGGATTATACAGAAGAGAGTGTGAAGGTAGCCATGTTGAATACAATGACAAATCAGATTTACATAAAAGAAACAGATGGTGGTGGAAATGAAAAATTTGTTTCGATTAAGCCTGAACATGTATTATTGGTTACCGGTACAAATGCAGGAGAGGCTGATGATAAAAGTGAAAACAGTGCAAGGTATTTAAGTTATTTACAATTGACAGAGGAAGCTAAAGCTTTAGATTTTTATTCAAGTACCTCAGAAGATGCGAAATTGACAGTAGATGCTGTGAACACTATTCTGAAAAGTATACCTGGCGCTAAAGTATGGAAAACCGGAATGACTTACTATTACACAGATCTCAGACACTTGGGAACAGAAGCAACGAAAGGGTTGTATGGCGTAGTGCGCAATCATATTTATGATGTCAACGTTCAGTCTGTAGTAGGTCTGGGTACTCCAGTCTATAATCCGGATGAAGTGATTGTTCCGCAAAAACCGGGTGAAGATGAAACATATATTGCTGCAAAAATAAACATCCTGTCATGGCGAATTGTGAATAATGATGTTGATTTAGTGTGGTAATGATTTTATTCTAAAAACACCTCGTAATTGGTATAATAAGGTATAACCTTGAGACTGCGGCTTCTTATGTCGCAGTCTCTTCACTTGATTTTATTGTAATAGTGACCAGCAGATTGTAGGTTGACATAACATATACATAATATACGATGAACACATTGTTTTATATCAGACGGTTTGGGATAGTACTATTGATACTGTTTCTGATTACGTCCTGCGACAGCTTGATTTATGAGCACGAGGGGGATTGCCTGGTGAGTTACCGTCTGAAGTTCCGCTATGACATGAACTTGAAGTTTGCTGATGCCTTCGCACATGAGGTGAAATCGGTAAGGCTTTATGCGTTCAATATGGAGGGAGAGTTGGTGTGGCAGGCATCTGAACAGGGAGAGGTTCTTGCGTCTGAAAATTATGTCATGGCATTGGATCTCGCACCCGGTAAGTATCGGCTGGTAGCATGGTGCGGACTGGGTAATGAGGAGTCTTTTTGTTTGCCTGATGTGTCACCCGCATGCGGCCCCGAAGGCTTACATTGCTGCCTGAATTGTATTTCCGGAACATCGGTCGGAACTTCAAGTGGTGGAGAATCTCCTGCCTGTTCCGATAAAGATTTACAGCCACTGTTTCATGGTATGATGGATGTGGAACTGCCGGTGAATGACGATGGAGGAGAATATACTTTCGAAATGTCGCTTACCAAAAATACAAACGTGTTCCGTGTCGTGTTACAACATCTGTCCGGTGAAGATATAGATGCCGACGATTTTGAATTCAGCATAGAAGACAACAACGGCTGGCTGGCTTATGATAACTCGATGTTGAGGGATGTTCCTGTCGTATATCGTCCATGGGCTGTCTATTCTGGTGAAGCGGGCGTGGAAACCACCCCAAAGCGTGCCATAACCTCTGTCAAAGTAGCTGTGGCGGAACTGACCGTAAACAGGTTGTTCATGAGGGATTGGACAAAATATAAACGTTCTGTGTTGACAATACGTACTGTTGCAGATGGTAAGCTTGTAGCTTCAATTCCGATTATTGATTATGTCTTGTTGGTGAAAGGTGAACATCACAGGCAAATGGATGATCAGGAATATCTGGACCGGGCTGATGAATACAATATGACATTTTTTCTTGATCAGGACAACAACTGGATAAGCACTGTGGTACAAATTCTTTCCTGGCGGGTAGTGGTTAATAATTCGGATTTGAATTGACAAACAGTTTTTTCAAAGAGATAAAATGAAATGTACATTGCGACATATCTTATGGATGGTTTCGGTGTTTTGTCTTGCCTTGATGCAGACGGCCTGTAACAAAGCCGCCGGTTTTATGGACAAGTCATCCAGTGATGAAGGTTCGGTTATGCTCGTATTGAATACTGAGATTATAGGTTCGTTGTATGCCGGAGAGGCTGAGTCGGGTAGGGACAAAATGCACACGCTTCGTATTGTTATCCTGCATCCGGATGGCACGGTGGAACATAACCAATTCATGGATTTTGGAGATGGGATGCTGTCAGAGTGTACACGGTTTATCCAGGTAAAGCAGAACGAAACGAAAACGATTTATCTGATAGCCAATGAAAGGAGCGTACATGATGGCCTGCATAATACTTTAGATGAATTTACGGTGGGTACAGACGGTTTTAAGGATGCGATTGACGGTCAATCTTTTAGTCCTGATTACCTTAAACCCATTCCTATGAGTTCCGTGTACGAGGTTGAGATTAAAGATGAACCGCGGAAAGAATGTCAGTTCTATTTGGTGCGTGCCGCTACGAAATTTACATTCCGCTTCACGAATATGCGTAGTGGATCTGTTACACTGAACAGTGTCACAGTTTCAGATATAGCCGATAAGACTTACCTGATGTCTCACAAAAAGAATCTGACGATGAAGTTTCAGGAAGAGGACGGAGGTGAAACCGAACTTTTCTGGATAGATTGGTTGAAAAAAATATCGGACGAATCGCAACTGAATCCGGATGACAAGGAGCTGGCGGATAAGAGAGGCTGGATACAAGACTATGATATTCCTGAGGAAACAACATCCGGACAAGTCACCGTGAAGGCACCGGATGATTTTCAGATACCGGGGCTTGCTTATGATATGGGAGTACCGAAACCGGGTCGGAAGGTTTATCCGACTTTTTATCTTCCGGAAAGCAAGGACTTGAAGAATTCTCAAGAAATGTATGGTGAGCAAGAATACACCATGATACTCAGTCTGACGGATGACAAAAATGAAACGAAAAATTTTACTTGTCTTTTTGACAACTTAAAAGCCCTTTTCCGCAATACCCATGTAGTGGTAGATGTTACTTTTCTGGAAAAGGGAATACAGGTAGATGTGATACCTTACAGTGAGGTTGTTCTTAAACCTGAATTTGGATTGTAAACCCGTAAAAAACATGTAAAGATGAAACTTTGGATATCATATATTCTTGTTTGTATGATGGCTTTTGCCAGTACAAGCTGCCGTGATGATTTTATGGCATATGATTCTGTTATTGGAGAAGGCAGGGCGAAAGTGTCTGCTGTTGTGGATTTTGAACCAATGTCATCGGGACTGATACAAACAAGAACTGCCGGAGATGCAATCAAAGATATTACCAGTCTTCATGTGTTGTTATACGACTATGAAACTAAGAATCTGACAGAAAGTTGGAAGATTGAGAACTATCAACCCAAAGATGTGGACCGTATTGACACGGATGCGGAAAATGGGATAACTGCAGAAGCAAAGACGAAGCGCGTCTCTTTCGAGTTGAATAAAACTATCGGCAAAGGTAAATATCTTATGTATGCAGTGGCGAATATCCCCGATTTACTTGAAAATTATGAAGAAAATATTAAAACGGTGGATGGACTTAAGAGCATACCGCTTACATGGAACGATAAGGATATAAGCCAAAACAGTCAGATGATAGGATATTTCACAAAGAACACTACTGTACAGCCGGAGGACAATCCACTTGTTATAAACGAATCGGAGGTTCGCTTGCATGCATGGTTACGCCGTGCAACTTCAAAGGTGACTATCGCTTATGACGGAAGTAATTTGAAAGAAGGGGTTTTTATTTATCTCAAGTCGGTACAGATTAAAGATATACCGGAGCAGTGTTATCTGGGGAAAGACAACAATGTGGGTACTGAGGGATATACGTTAAAATGTCCGGGAAAGGGACCGGACATGCCTGACGGAGAGATAATCAAATATTATGAAGGAGAAGAAGAACCGGCTGAATTCGGCCCTGACTATAAAGGACCTCGTATTACGGTGGGAACTCCAAAATATGGTTCTCATGAAGAAAATGCTAACGCTTTGTTCTTTTACGAGAATATGCAGGATATTGGCAAGGATAAACGGCAGGATTCGGATGGTGATAAAGTGCTTGATGCACCGGGAATGCCGGGGGATGTGACTTATGTGTTCAAAGACGGCAAGCCGTATGGCACATATATAGAAGTGGAAGCGCACTATATTTCTAATAATTCGGAAAAACTGGGTAATGGTCGTATCATATATCGTTTTATGTTGGGACAGGATGTAAAGACAGACTATAATGCTAAACGGAACTGTCATTATAAGCTGACGTTGATATTCAACAACTTTGCTAATGATGTGGATTGGCATATAGAGTATGAAGAGCCGGAGCCGGGTGTGATGACTCCCGAACCTTACTATATTTCCTATCTGTATAACCACTCATTGATGTATCCGCTCAAAATCAATACAGGCGGAAGGAAAATAGAATACATAAAGGCGGAAATAACCGATAATCGCTGGGCGCCGGATAATGCCAATAAGGAAGTTTATTTTCATGAAATGGATTTACCCAATCAAAACCAATGGAATGGTTTCCTGTCGTTGCATGAAACGACTGAGACGCGTATTACCGGGACCCAACCTTTTACCGCTACATCGAATATGGAATACTATAATAGAACTCCCAAACGAGGTGAACGGGAGTACAATGACTTTACAGAAGGAGAACATACGACTGACAATGCGAATATAACCGATATTTATCGTGTACAGAAACATCCTACGGAAGAGAATACATTCAATGTATATATTCCTATGTACACGCGGGCTAAACAGTTGATTAAGGCAACAGGTTATACCGGCAATAATCCTTACGTGGCATATCAGCGTAAAGCGAATGTAAAGATTACAACCAAGTTGGAAGGGTTGGAACAAGTATTTGAAAATAATGTAACCATGTATCAAGTACGTCGTATCGTGAATCCCAAAGGAGTTTATCGTAGTGCCGATAATAATAAATCATTTCATGTGGTATTGAAACGATTGCCGCGGGAAAATGCAGAGCGCTTTGAAACATTTCAATCAGAAGGTCCATGGAAAGCTTATATTGTAAGACATTATAATGGAGATGGGATTGAACTTTCAGGATATCAGGGAAAGTCGGAATGTATAAATGACACTATATATGGTAATACGGGAACAAATATGGATTTTAACATTGATTTTTCCGGAACGCCGGTTGGTAACCGATATGCTATAATTAGGGTTGAGTATCATAATTATACTTGTTATCATCTGATATTTGTAAGACAGGGAAACGAACCCGACAATTTGATTGATGGTGGTGCGTTATGGTATGCCGAAAATATGAAAACCAAGAACCAATTAGCGGCAAGTCCGCTGGATGAAGGTTCGTTATTTAAGTTGGGAAACTGGGATGATCCGATTGATGCGTTGAATAATAAAAATTCGAAAACACCTTGGATAAATGTCACCTCGGCAGATTTTAAAAAGCCGACAGATGGCTTTATTATAGCCGGAAAAACGGATACGAAAAAAACATGGGATCAGATAATAACAAAGGTTGATGTAAACAATCCGCAAATAGTAGTTTCATTTGATGATCCCGGAAATGGAATGGAAGTTGCTAAATGGGAGGACTATGAGGCCTTATATAATAGCAAAGATATAGAACAAGGATACGGTATCCTTTACGGAGATGATGCGGTAGAGACAGCTGATCATATAGACCATGCATATGGATATGATTATAGCCATGGAGTAATGGGATGTGGAATGAGAGGTTGTTTTGTATATAACAAGATGACAGGCAAAAATCTTTTCTTCCCGATAGGAGCTTCTGGCTACGGACACAGAAAGCACTTAGAAGGCGGAATATTAAGATATTCTGCGGGGCAGACCGGATATTACACCACGGGACGTGTTCCGGCTGACACTAGTAAACCGGCTGTTTACCCTGAAGGTGTGAAAGATGCCCCGTTGTTGCATGACATATATATGAGACCGGGAGCTGTATATTGGTATAAAACACAGGGAGGAAATATACCTGACGGACCATACGTAGGCTGGGATATAAACTATTTCTCATTCGATTTCTATCCGATAGGTAGTTACTCCACAGGAAGCCGTCGGGATGCTTGTTTTGTGCGTTGTGTGAAAAAATGATAACTTTATCTAGTGGCTTCTTTGTGTTGATGCGTATGCAAACTACTTTAGATCACCGAAGCAAATTCAAAAAAGCTCTGAAATACTTGAATTTCAGAGCTTTTTTGAATTTGCTTTTCGTTTTTTCGGTGCGTACGGAAGATGAACCTAAATTCTATTCTTTACATAACTAATATCTTAGTAATGCTCTTGCTATTTAGTTCGACGAATAGTCCAACATATTAAGTTCGCTGTTCTGCTTGGCTTTTTGTTGTTGCTTGGAACACTGTAAATGTACGAAATCACATTTAAATCATCAAATTTTAAAGAGATTTATTCCTTTTCGCAATCATGTTCTTGAGTCATTTTCCATCTATTGGTTATTATGAAGGATTATTTTGAAAATATTTTTGCAAAAAGTCTGTAAATAAGATAGATGCTATATGAAATATTTATATATTTGGATTATTAAATCTAAAATTATGAAATATTGATCCTGGAGGGAAAGACTGCTATAGTTATCGAGATGAAGATTATATACTGTTTATACCTATAATGTTGATATCCATTCGTAAAAAGCATTGGATAAAGTAATGGAGGATGCCACATATCACAGCAAGACTCATAATGATGGAAATACATATTATAGTTTGTCATTGCGATTTGAACGCGTAAATACTTCTGGAACAAGAATTGTATATTCTGCCGATATGGTTTTTACTAATCCAGTCGTTGCAAGAAAGATAAATAAAATTTATGATAGACTGTTTATAAAGTAATTTTTATGAAGATATATATTTGTTTATTCCTGTTCCCGCTTTTTTTGTTTCCAGATATTATGTATGCGCAGGATGAGAAAATACCAGAGACTGCAATTGATAAAGAAAAGGTTAACTTAATGATATTCAGTGGAATGATAGAAGCCTATTTCTTGTATTATTACGACTATCCGGATAATATGACATCTTTGATTGATTTTGAGAAAAGTTACTTTCTCGCTTATCCGGATGTGAATTCTTGGGAGCAATCGGAAAGAGATGTGCTTTTAAAAAACGATTTTCTTTTTCTCGAACAATATCAAAACGATATTGTGATTATGAAAAACGATAGCGATGTAGTGATAAAACTGAATGATTGGATATTGTATAAAAATCCAAAGCTAACAGGTCCATGCGATCTTATGAAACTCTTACATCTTCCTCTCGAAATCTATATCTATGATTATAAAAAGATGTCTTCTCCCAGATATTTTGATAATGCAGGCAGGGCTATTATAAAGGCCCAGGTATTGGATTCATTGTATAAAAGTAATCTGCATCTATTACAAAGAAAGTATCTGAAAAAAGGTAAATTTGTTGTGCCGACCTATACGCGCAATAAACAGACAGTTCCTATTTATACCTTTTATGAATATTCACCCACAAAAAAAGGCTTGTATTATTTCTGCCGGAAAGATGATTTACTGACTTCTGATTTTTTGTATTATACAAAACTTGAAGAATTTCTCAAAGAGTTTTGCTTGACTCACGGGGTTGAGAGAATGATATTCCCATGTATTGAATATGGAAAACCTTGGTTTTGATGTTTAGAGAGTAATTTATCTTGTAGTAAATAGACACTTGTTCCTCACGAGATAAGAATTCAACATTCACTTCGTCATACTTGGAATGAATGCCATAAAAGGGAATTTTATAATCCACTCATTAGCTAAGGCGATACGAATAATTTTCTGGTAGGTTCTTCAAGTGCTTTAATACTGAATTATTATAGTAATGTTTGGTTGTTTTCAGCCAAGATTCAAAGTTTTGAATAAATTGTCTATTTATGGGCTATCTTTTGTAAAATGAACTAAAAATGATAAAACTCTGAAGCGTTTGGCTTCAGAGCTTTACTTGATGTTTGCAAATTAAGATTGCGGTGTGTACGGGACTCGAACCCGTGACCCCATGCGTGACAGGCATGTATTCTAACCAACTGAACTAACACACCAAATATTTATTTGATTAATCAGATTTTACCGTTTACACTTCTTAGATAAATTAAGAAGCGGTGCGTACGGGACTCGAACCCGTGACCCCATGCGTGACAGGCATGTATTCTAACCAACTGAACTAACGCACCAGTATTTCATTTTAATCAGCTTTCTCTCTCGATTGCGGGTGCAAAGGTAGCTGTTTTTACGTAATTTGCAATACTTTCAAAAAGTTTTTTTGTGAGTAAAATAGTCATTTTTTGCTTTGTGCTTCATTATGAGGTATTTCTGTTAGAATAAAAAATAGAAATTCTTTTTATTTCTTTCTCCATAGAGGGATTTTAATGCTTTAGAAAGTGTGTGTTGTTAATATATTTTCTTCTGCATTTAGATAATTGATTTTATAGGCTGTAAAAGTACGTATTTAAATGTGTCTTAATTACCTAATTAAGGCAGTGTTAAAACGGATAGTTTATATCTATAAAGTACGTACTTTTTAACCACCTGTAATACAGTAGCATATGGCGTTGTTTTGCCTCAGTCTGTATATTCGTGTCTTATCTCATGTATGCTTTTCTGCCTGTCGTGCGGTTGAATACCTTAAAATGATGACATTATTTTCTTTATTTCTTTTTGAATTTTGAGCTTCAATCTTTCTATCTGATCTATTTCTTGCTTTTAGAGTAAACTTTTTGCTCAAATTATTCGCTATTTTGCAATAATTAGTTATTTTTGCAAGCTAAAATCGCAGGCAGTGAAACAACACTGCATGAATTAGTAAAATAGTAGAAACAATGATGACAACTGCCAAACTGTTATTGCACTGTCCCGATAAACCGGGTATCCTGGCCGAGGTGACAGACTTTATCACGGTAAACAAAGGAAATATTATCTATCTGGACCAGTACGTAGACCATGTGGAAAACATCTTTTTTATGCGTATTGAATGGGAATTGAAAGATTTTCTGGTTCCTCAGGAAAAGATTGAAGATTATTTTGAAACACTCTACGCCCAGAAGTATGGTATGAATTTCCGTCTCTATTTCTCAGATGTGAAACCACGAATGGCTATTTTTGTATCCAAAATGTCACACTGTCTTTTTGATATGTTGGCACGGTATACGGCAGGAGAGTGGAATGTGGAAATTCCTCTTATCATTAGTAATCATCCTGATTTGCAGCATGTGGCAGAGCGTTTTGGAATTCCTTTCTACCTTTTCCCTATCACAAAAGAGACGAAGGAAGAACAGGAACGCAAAGAGATGGAACTGCTGGCTAAACATAACATCACATTTATTGTGTTGGCGCGTTATATGCAGGTTATCTCAGAGCAGATGATCAATGCTTATCCTAATAAGATTATCAATATTCACCACTCTTTTCTTCCGGCTTTTGTAGGTGCAAGACCTTATCATGCTGCTTTTGAAAGAGGTGTGAAAATTATTGGTGCTACCAGTCATTATGTAACGACTGAGTTGGATGCCGGACCTATTATAGAACAGGATGTTGTGCGTATCACACATAAAGATTCGATAGAAGATCTGGTTAATAAGGGTAAGGACCTGGAGAAAATTGTACTTTCGCGTGCCGTGCAGAAGCATATCGAACGCAAGGTATTGGCTTATAAAAATAAAACGGTAATATTTAATTAGTTGATAATTGACAATTGACAGTGGACAGTTACTGCGTTGTAAGCGTCTGGTTATTTGAACTCACTGTCAATTGTCAATTGTCAACTGTCAACTAAATAAGGATGAATGTTGCAGTAATAAAATACAATGCCGGGAATATCCGCTCTGTAGACTATGCTTTGAAGCGTCTTGGAGTGGAGGCTGTGATCACTGCCGATAAGGAGGTGCTGCAGGCTGCCGATAAGGTGATTTTTCCGGGAGTAGGACAGGCTGAGACTACCATGAATCACTTGCGGGCTACCGGGATGGATGAATTGATCAAGAATCTCCGTCAGCCGGTGCTGGGTATTTGCCTGGGGATGCAGTTGATGTGTAGTTATTCTGAAGAAGGGGATGTGGACTGTTTGGGAGTTTTTGATGTGCCGGTAAAACGTTTTATCCCACACAAGCATGAGGATAAGGTGCCACATATGGGCTGGAATACGATAGGACATCTGAATAGTGAACTTTTTAAGGGTTTCACGCAGGATGAATTTGTCTATTTTGTACATAGCTTCTATGTACCCGTTTGTGATTTTACGGCTGCCCGGACAGATTATATACATCCGTTCAGTGCTGCTCTGCATAAAGATAATTATTATGCTACACAATTTCATCCTGAAAAGAGTGGTGGGACAGGAGAGAAGATATTGAGAAACTTTTTGGATCTATAACTTTCATGATTATACGATGGAGAGTACAGTCTGATGTATTTTCAATCGTCAAATCGTAAATCGTCAAATTGTAAATAATAATATGATTGAAATTATTCCAGCTATTGACATTATCGATGGGAAATGCGTTCGCCTTTCTCAGGGAGATTATGACAGTAAAAAGGTGTATAATGAGAACCCGGTGGAAGTGGCCAAGGAGTTTGAAGCCAACGGTATTCGTCGCTTGCATGTGGTAGATCTTGACGGGGCTGCCTCTCATCATGTGGTAAATTACCGTACGTTAGAGCAAATAGCTACCCGTACTTCTCTTATTATCGATTTTGGTGGTGGGGTAAAGAGTGACGAGGATCTTATTATTGCTTTTGAGAGTGGTGCAGAGATGATAACCGGAGGAAGTATAGCTGTGAAGAATCCTGAACTGTTTTGCCGTTGGATAGACAAGTATGGCAGTGAGAAAATTATTCTTGGTGCCGATGTCAAAGATCATAAGATTGCTGTCAATGGCTGGAAAGATGAAAGTGCCTGTGATCTTTTCCCTTTCCTGAAAGAGTATATCCATAAAGGGATAGAGAAAGTGATCTGTACGGATATCAGTTGTGACGGTATGCTTGCCGGACCTTCTATTGAACTGTATAAAGAGATACTTGCTGAACACCCCACTCTCTATCTGATAGCAAGTGGTGGAGTCAGTAACATGGGTGATATTGAAGCCCTCCATGAAGCCGGAGTGCCTGCCGTTATTTTTGGCAAAGCGCTTTATGAAGGACATATTACCCTGAAAGATCTCTACCGTTTTTTATAGTATTTTCAATCGTAAATAGTAAATTGTCCAATCGTAAATATTAGTATCGTGTTAGCAAAAAGAATTATTCCCTGTCTTGATATAAAAGATGGACAGACTGTAAAAGGAACCAATTTTGTCAACCTCCGTCAGGCAGGTGATCCGGTTGAACTGGGACGTGCTTATAGCGAACAGGGAGCTGATGAACTGACTTTTCTTGATATTACCGCCAGCCATGAAGGACGTAAGACCTTTGCCGAATTGGTGAAACGAATTGCTGCTAATATTAATATTCCTTTTACAGTGGGAGGAGGGATCAATGAATTGAGTGATGTGGATCGTTTGCTGAATGCCGGTGCCGATAAAATATCTATAAACTCTTCTGCCATTCGTAATCCGCAATTGATTGATGATATAGCAAAGCACTTCGGTTCGCAGGTTTGCGTGCTTGCCGTAGATGCCAAGATGACTGAAAATGGTTGGAAATGTTACCTGAATGGCGGCCGTATAGAAACAGATAAAGAATTGCTGGCGTGGACCAAAGAGGCTCAGGAACGGGGTGCCGGAGAGATACTTTTTACTAGTATGAATCATGATGGTGTGAAGACCGGATATGCCAATGAAGCACTTGCTTCGCTTGCCGGGCAACTTTCTATACCTATAATTGCTTCGGGAGGGGCAGGTGCGATGGAACATTTCCGGGATGCTTTCACTCTTGGCAAAGCGGATGCTGCGCTGGCTGCCAGTGTTTTTCATTTCGGAGAAATCAAAATTCCCGATTTAAAATCGTATCTTTGCAGCCAGGGAATTACTGTAAGAAGGGAGAATTGAGAGGAGAGAAGGGAGAAGTAATTTCAATCGTAAATCGTAAATCGTAAATCGTTAACGTACCTATGTGTTAAAAAATAAATAATGGTCATGACCGTAGGGAATAAATTGTAAATAAAATGTTGGATTTTGATAAAATGAATGGGCTTGTTCCCGCTATCATACAAGATAATGACACCCGTAAGGTGCTGATGCTTGGTTTTATGAATAAGGAAGCTTATGACAAGACAGTAGAGACCGGGAAAGTAACTTTTTTCAGCCGTACCAAGAATCGTCTCTGGACCAAAGGAGAGGAGAGCGGTAATTTCCTGAATGTGGTTTCTATCAAAGCCGATTGTGACAATGACACACTGTTGATTCAGGTTAACCCGGTTGGCCCTGTATGTCATACAGGTACAGATACTTGTTGGGGCGAAAAGAATGAAGAACCTGTAATGTTTCTCAAACTGCTGCAGGATTTTATTGATAAGCGTCACGAAGAGATGCCGGAGAAATCTTATACTACCAGCCTTTTTGAATCGGGTATCAATAAGATAGCTCAAAAGGTGGGCGAAGAAGCGGTAGAAACAGTTATAGAGGCTACTAATGGAACCAATGAACGGTTGATTTACGAAGGATCCGATTTGATCTATCACCTCATCGTGCTGCTAACTTCTAAAGGCTATCGCATCGAAGACCTGGCACGCGAATTGCAGGTAAGACATAGCGCCTCATGGACGAAGCACTGATTACATATAACAATGTAGAGATACATCAGCAAGAACTTTGCGTGCTGAGTGACGTTACGTTACAGTTGCACAAAGGTGAGTTTGTATATCTGATAGGTAAGGTAGGGTCGGGAAAAACGAGCCTGCTCAAAACCTTCTATGGTGAACTCGATATCGCTGATGGTGAAGCGGAAGTGTTGGGATATAATATGAAAACGATCAAACGTAAGTACATCCCGCAACTGAGGCGTAAACTTGGTATTGTCTTTCAGGATTTCCAGTTGCTGACAGATCGTACCGTATATAACAATCTTGAGTTTGTGCTTCGTGCTACCGGCTGGAAGAATAAACAGGAGATAAAGGAGCGTATTGAAGAAGTATTGCAGTTGGTAGGCATGAGCAACAAAGGTTACAAGTTGCCTAACGAACTCTCCGGAGGTGAGCAACAACGTATTGTTATTGCGCGTGCCGTACTTAATTCACCTGCTATTATCCTGGCAGACGAACCTACTGGAAACCTGGATGTGGAAACAGGAAAGGCCATTGTGGAATTGTTGCATAGTATTTGCGAATCGGGTTCATCTGTAGTGATGACTACCCATAATCTGCAGTTGTTGCGCGAATATCCCGGACGTGTATACCGGTGTTCGGAGCATCATATCAATGATGTGACGGATGAATTTACAGAGAAAAATAATTAATATACATACTAATTTTAATACAGTAACGAAAATGAAAGTTTTAAAGTTTGGAGGAACTTCCGTAGGCTCTGCACAGCGGATGAAGGAAGTAGCCAAATTGATTACCGATGGTGAAAAAAAGATTGTTGTTCTTTCGGCTATGTCGGGTACAACAAACACATTGGTGGAGATTTCCGACTATCTGTACAAGAAGAATCCGGAAGGTGCCAACGAGATTATCAATAAGCTGGAATCTAAATATAAACAGCACGTTGATGAACTTTATGCTACCCCGGAATATAAACAGAAAGCGCTGGAAGTTGTCAAATCTCATTTCGACTACATTCGTTCGTACACGAAGGATCTCTTCACATTGTTCGAAGAGAAAGTAGTACTGGCACAAGGCGAGCTGATTTCTACTGCCATGGTAAACTTCTATCTACAGGAGTGTGGCGTGAAGTCTGTACTGCTTCCGGCTTTAGAATTCATGCGTACTGACAAAAACGCAGAGCCCGATCCTATCTATATCAAGGAGAAATTGCTGGCACAACTGGAGCTCTATCCGGATGCAGAGATTTATATTACGCAGGGGTTCATTTGTCGTAATGCTTATGGGGAAATTGATAACCTGCAACGTGGTGGTAGCGACTATACTGCTTCTTTGATTGGTGCGGCTATCAATGCTTCTGAAATACAGATTTGGACAGATATCGATGGGATGCATAACAATGATCCGCGTATTGTAGACAAGACTTCTCCGGTGCGTCAGTTGCATTTTGAAGAGGCTGCTGAGTTGGCTTACTTTGGTGCCAAGATTCTTCATCCTACTTGTATTCAGCCAGCTAAGTATGCTAATATTCCGGTACGTTTGCTTAACACAATGGCTCCTGAGGCTCCGGGTACATTGATCTCTAATGATACGGAGAAAGGAAAGATTAAGGCTGTAGCTGCTAAAGAAAACATTACTGCTATTAAGATTAAATCCAGTCGTATGTTGCTGGCTCACGGATTCTTGCGTAAAGTATTCGAGATTTTTGAAAGTTATCAGACCTCTATCGATATGATCTGTACTTCAGAGGTGGGTGTGTCTGTTACCGTAGATAATACCAAGCATCTGAATGAAATACTGGACGACTTGAAGAAATATGGTACGGTAACGGTTGACAGAGATATGTGCATCATTTGCGTGGTAGGAGACCTTGAATGGGAAAATGTAGGTTTTGAAGCCAAAGCGCTTGATGCGATGCGTAATATTCCGGTACGTATGATCTCTTTCGGTGGTAGTAATTACAACATCTCCTTCCTTATCCGTGAGTGTGATAAGAAGGTAGCATTACAATCGCTGAGCGATATGTTGTTCAACGGAAAATAATAATCACATATCTACTATAGAAGGCACAGAGGACACAGAGGATTAAAAGAAATTCAAACTCTGTGCCCTCTGTCCTCTCTGTAGTAGACCTAAATAAAGTATCTTTTATGAAAGGAATATTCCCTATTGATAAATTTCGTGAGTTGCGTACCCCTTTTTATTATTATGATACAAAAGTGCTGCGTGACACACTGACTGCTATCAATAAAGAAGTAACCCGTTACGAACATTTTGACGTGCATTATGCTGTGAAAGCAAATGCAAACCCGAAGATACTCACCGTCATCCGTGAGAGTGGATTGGGTGCCGATTGTGTAAGTGGCGGCGAAATACGTGCAGCTATTAAAGCTGGTTTCCCAGCACAGAAGATTGTATTTGCCGGTGTGGGGAAAGCCGATTGGGAGATCGAACTTGGATTGGATTATGACATTTTCTGTTTTAACGTAGAATCTATTCCTGAACTGGAAATTATTAACGAACTGGCTGCTGCCAAAGGAAAAGTGGCAAACGTTGCTTTTCGTATCAACCCCAATGTAGGTGCACATACCCATGCAAATATCACTACCGGACTTGCTGAGAATAAGTTTGGCATCAGTATGGAAGATATGGATAAAGTGATAGATGTGGCTTTGGAGATGAAGCATATCAACTTTATCGGTCTGCACTTTCATATTGGTTCGCAGATACTTGATATGGGTGATTTTATTGCTCTTTGTAACCGGGTTAACGAACTGCAGAATAAACTTGAGGCACGCCAGATTTTTGTAAAGCATATTAATGTGGGTGGTGGACTTGGTATTGATTACGATCATCCCAATCGCCAGCCAATCCCTGATTTCAAGGCTTATTTTGCTACCTATGCAGGCCAGTTGAAGTTGCGTCCGCATCAGACATTGCATTTTGAACTGGGACGTGCAGTAGTGGGGCAGTGTGGTACGCTTATTTCTAAGGTGTTGTATGTGAAGCAAGGCACCAATAAGAAATTTGCTATTCTCGATGCCGGAATGACGGACTTGATTCGTCCGGCACTTTATCAGGCACATCACAAGATGGAGAATCTTACTTCTGATGAGGCGATGCAGACTTATGATGTAGTAGGTCCTATTTGTGAATCGTCTGATGTTTTCGGTAAAGCGATCGATTTGAATAAAGTGAAACGTGGTGACCTGATTGCTCTCCGTTCTGCGGGTGCATATGGCGAAATTATGGCTTCATCCTATAATTGTCGTGAACTGCCGAAAGGTTATACATCGGATGAATTAGTCTAAAAAAATAAATTTGTTTAGAACAAATAAGAAGCATCAATTGTTTTTATATAAAATGAATTTTGATTTTACAGATAGTGATTTATCGATGTTTATATTTCTTGTGAAATCAAAGTAAGGAGTTTAATTCACTAATATATAATTATTATGATGACAGAGAAATTACAGAAAGTTCTGAATGAGCAAGTTACGGCAGAAATGTGGTCTGCTAACCTTTATTTATCTATGTCTTTCCACCTTGAAAGAGAGGGGTATACCGGTTTTGCTTCCTGGTTGAAAAAGCAATCACAGGAAGAGATGGAGCATGCTTATGCTATTGCCGGTTATATCATAAAACGTGGTGGTATAGCAAAAGTAGACAAAATCGATGTGGTGCCTACCGGATGGGGTACACCATTGGAAGTTTTTGAGCATGTATATGAACATGAATGCCACGTTTCTAAAATGATTGACGACCTGGTAGCCATTGCTTCTTCCGAAAAAGACAATGCCACACAAGATTTCCTTTGGGGCTTTGTTCGTGAGCAGGTAGAAGAAGAAGCTACTGCTATGGAGATTGTAGATAAAATCAAACGCGCAGGTGAGGCAGGTGTCTTTTTTATTGATGCTCAGTTGGGTAAGCGCTGATCGAACTATTCTTTTCACATAAAAAGGTCCCGGACAATTCGTTCGGGACCTTTTTTATGTAAGAAAAATGTTTGTTTGTTATCCGATATTTTCTTTGTATAGGAATAATAAGATTTTTTTAATGTAAGCCCCCATATTTTTACAAAATTTATCTATCTTTGCTCCAATTATCATAAAGAAGATAAAAGATCGTTTATCTTTTTTATAAAGTGGAAAGCATGAACAAAATAATATTTCTAATTTGCTGTTTATTTTGCTATACAGTGAGTTATGCTCAGGTTACCACCTCTTCTGTGAGTGGTCTTGTATCAGATGAAAATAAAGAACCGCTACCTGGTGCTGTTGTTATGGCTATTCATGAGCCTTCGGGAACTCAATATGGAACTATCACTAATCTTCAGGGGAATTATCAATTGCAGGGAATGCGTATCGGTGGGCCTTATCGGATTGAAATATCTTATGTTGGTCATCGCAGAGCTGTATTTACTGATATCTATTTGAGGTTGGCTGAGAATTACTCATGTAATGCTTTGCTGAGTTCATCGACAGAATTGGATGAGGTGGTGGTCGTAGGAACGTCTTCAAAGTTTGCCGGAGAGAAAACAGGTGCTTCCACACATATAACTATTGAGGATATCAATCGGTTGCCAACCATTAACCGTAGTTTGAGTGATATTACAAAACTATCACCTTATGCCAGTGGTAGTGGCTTTGGAGGACGGGATCAGAGAATGAATAATTATAGTATTGATGGAGCAAACTTTAATAATACTATGGGACTGGATGGAGCTGTCTTACCGGGCGGTGGTAATCCGATTTCCATAGATGCATTGGATGAAATCCAGGTGAGTATTGCTCCTTATGATGTGCGGCAGACTAATTTTATCGGAGCATCTGTCAATGCTGTGACCAAGAGTGGTACGAATCAGTTTCGTGGTTCTGGGTATATGTATGTTAAGAACGAGAATCTCCGTGGGAATGAGGTGAATGGAGAAGATTTGGGTGAACGTGCTGAAGAGCGACGCAATATCTATGGCTTTACTCTGGGAGGGCCAATTGTGAAGAACCGGCTTTTCTTTTTTGCCAATGGAGAGTATGAGAATGAACCGAAGCCAATGCATAAATGGAAACTTTCTGCTGATGGAACCGAAGATGTTGAGCATTTGATATCGCGTGTTACCGACGCGGACATGCGTCGCTTTTCCAATGACTTGAAAACAATGTACGGTTATGATACAGGTTCATGGACCGACTTTAGCGGAGGAACAAATACTTACCGTGCAATGGCGCGTATGGACTGGAATATTTCAGAACGCCATAAACTCATGGTACGTTATAACTATACTTCCCAGCAGAAAGATAATAATGTAGTGGGCGCAGCTTTAAATATAAATGGGGCTCCGGTGGGCCGTTACTCTATGACCTTCCGAAATTCTACTTGGAAGCAGTCGAATAATGTGAACTCTTTGACAGCCGAATTGAATAGCCGGTTGGGGATGATGATGAATAATAAACTATTGGTAAGCTATACTTTTAATGACGGCAACAAACGTAAATGTAACGGAGACTTCCCGACAGTAGATATTATGAAGCCTGACGAAGGAGGGATAAACCGTGCTTTTATGAATGCCGGTTACGATCAGCATGCATGGAGAAATGGTATTACAGAAAAAGTATGGGCTGTTACCGATCATTTTTCTACGCAGCTAGGGGCGCATAATTTAGGTGCTGGACTTAGCTTTGAGTCACAAAATGTATCCAACTGCTACATGCGCTATGGAGCAGGATATTACCGGTATGCCAGCTATGATGACTTTATTAACCGGATGGCTCCGATTGCTTTTGCAATGACCTATTCACTGACAGGAGAAGATCGTGCATTATCGGCTGTACATTACAATCAGTTTTCAGTATATGCACAGGATGATTATAATGTATCTTCCCGTCTGAAACTTGTGTATGGTGTCCGTATGGATGTTCCTTTCTATGTAAATAAGCGATATGAGAATCCTTCTATTACCGGATATGATTTTAACGGAAAGACATTGAGTACTGGTAGCTGGCCTAAAGCCACTCCGCTCATTTCTCCGAGAGTGGGTATTAATTATGATTTGTTGGGTGATAGCCGGCTCAAACTGCGTGGAGGTACAGGGCTTTTTACCGGTCGGTTTCCTTTAATTTTCCTTTCAAAGATGCAGGAAGGAAGTGGTATACTGCAGACAACGGTTTCGACAACCACTGTGGGAGACCCTTTGCTTACTGCTCTGGCCGGAAGTATTCGTATGCCCCAACAAGTGTTACAGGAAATAGCTCCTCAATTTCCTGACCGTTTCCCGACGGAACCCGGAGCTGTAAACAATATTATTACAATCGACCGTAATTTCAAGATGCCTCAGGTATGGAAAACATCACTGGCCTTGGACTATCAGTTGTTATTACCCTTTAAGGCAGATATGACTTTGGAAGGAACTTTCATCAAGGATATCAATGCCATTTTACAGCAGAATGTTAATGTGATAGCTTTGGATGACCCAAAGATGTCTACTTTTTCAGGTCCTGACAAACGTTATCGTTATCCGGGAAATGATGAAAAATACATTCATCCGGAAATTACGGATGCTATGTTGATGACGAATACGCATAAAGGATATAGTTACAACCTGAGTGCTACATTGCATATGATGCCGGTAAAAGGGCTGAATCTGATGGCATCTTACACCTACACTTGTTCACGTACACTTTCCAATAATCAGAGTAATCAGATAGATGGGGCTTGGAAACAGGAAGCTTCTGTACAGGGAGCCAACTACCTGGCTTTACATAATGCTTCCTATCTGTATTCTCCTCATCGGTTGATAGCAGAAGCATCGTATGCTATACGGTATGCACATAATTATGCAACGTCTGTTTCTATTTTCTATACCGGACAACGTGAAGGTTCTTATTCTTATCTGTACGATAATGATATGAATAATGACGGTTATATATTTGATTTGATGTATATTCCGTCCAATTCAACAGAACTGAACTTTCAGGACCAGAAAGTAGGGGATCGCACATTTACAGCCGAAGAACAACGGGATGCCTTTTGGACTTTTGTAAATCAGGACCCTTATCTTAAAAAACATAAAGGAGAATATGCTGAAACAAACGGAGCATTTTTGCCTTGGGTTAATCGTATCGACTTACGTCTCACGCAGGACTTCCGGGTAAAAGCCGGGAAGACAATGAATACTTTACAGTTTAGTGTAGACATCATGAATATTGGTAATTTGTTGAATAGTTCCTGGGGAGTGTCAAAGAGTGTCAGAACTAATAAGTTGTTGAACTTTAGGGGAGTAAATTCTGCAAATGAGCCGGTTTATACTATGGTGACACAGTCGAATGACGGAATCGTTACATTACCTTCGGAAACGTTTATGTCCAATCGTTTATCCGGTAATTGCTGGCAGCTTCAGTTTGGTATACGTTATATCTTTAATTAGTAAAAAATACATGTATAAGAAATTTCTTAAACTTACATATTTGCTTTTTTTGCTGTTATCTGTTACTGGGTGTTCAGAGAAAGATACACATCGTATACTGGTTGTTCATGCCTATGAATTTAGCTATGCTGCCTATCCTGATTTTAATCGTTTGATAGAGGAAGATTTTAATAAATTAGCCATTGATCCGGATATAAGGACACTCTACCTGGATTGCGAGAGCTATCAGGAGCAGCCTGAACTGGAGAGAATGAGAAGATTACTTAGTTCATTAAAGGATTGGAAACCGGAAGTAATCTTGGTGAATGAGGATCAGGCTACCTACTCATTACTGAAGTGTGGACATCCTTTGGTAAAGGAGGTTCCGATAGTGTTTGCCGGTGTTAATTATCCGAACTGGGAGTTGATAAAACAATATCCTAATGTGACAGGATTTTATGATAAGATAGATTACAGGACGAATTTTCATGTTGCGAAAGAATTGTTTGGAGAAAATGTACGTCCTTTTGCAATATTAGACAAAACTTTTCTTGACAGGGCTATACGGGATGATATGAAGGAGCAGCTGAAAGACGAAAAGGTAACGGGGATAGTCCATCCCGAATATAATAATGCAAAAAGAGATTCATTAGTTAAGAAAGAAGGCTATACACCTTTCAATGCAATGGCTGCGAGAGGTAGTAATTCTTATGGAGGTGCGCTTATATGGAGTCTTAGCAAATATGTCCCTAATGGATGTTATGTGCAGTTGAAGCGTGATTTTACGACGGTAAATATGGGAAATGTTTCAGCCAGTCCCGGGATGACGGTGATTAATGAGGCATTTGGATATGGTGAGAGATTACTGGGAGGATATATCACTCCGATAACTGTACAAGCAAATGAGGAAGTAAAGGTTGCTGTTCGTATTCTTAAAGGAGCTTCCCCGGCAGATATACCTGTATGTGAGAGTAAGAAAGAGTTTTTGATAGACTGGCAGGTACTGAAGCAGTTGCAGTGGGATAAGGAAAGGATTCCGGAGAAGTATCACTTTATCAATATGCCTTTCAAAGAACAGTATAAAGGAATCTGGACTGCATTGATGGTACTTGTTTTCATTTTGCTGTTTAGTATATTCAGCTTGTTGATGTTTCTTTATCTGCGTGAACAGAAACGAAAGAAAATGGCTCTTTATGCCTTAGCAGACGAGAAAGAAACGCTGGCACTGTCTATTGAGGGAGGGAATACATATGCCTGGAAATTACAGGATGAATGTATTGTACTTGAAAATGCTTTTTGGAAATCTATAAACGGACTACCCCGAAAGTTAACAATCGATGAATTGGAGAGTTATGTTCATCCGGAACAGCGTAATAAGTTTGAGTTGAACCGGGAGAGTTTGCCATTGGCAAAAAAGAAGATTGTACAGTTAAAGTGTGATTTTGACGGGCAGGGTTACCAATGGTGGGAGTTTCGTTATACAACTTCTTATTCGGTTTCCGGGCAGACTAAAACCGCTGGTTTACTATTAAATATTCAAACCATTAAAGACCGTGAACAAGAGCTGGAGGATGCGCGTCGTCTGGCTGAAAAGGCAGAGCTTAAACAGTCGTTTCTGGCAAATATGAGCCATGAGATACGTACACCTCTCAACGCGATTGTTGGCTTTTCAAATATTCTGGCTATGGATGATGATTTGGAAGAATCAGATAAAATGGAATATATAGATACTATTAACCGGAATAGCGAGTTGCTGCTAAAGCTTATTAATGATATTCTCGAACTGTCGCGTATTGAGTCGGGGAATATGACTTTTCAGGAGAGCAAATGCCAGATATCTGAGTTGGTTAATAGGGTTTACACTACCCATAAGGTATTGATTCCTGCTCAATTGGAGTTTATAGAAGAGATGGATGATATTCCGATGGAAATAGAAGTGGACCAGGATCGTCTGACGCAAGTGCTGACTAACTTTCTGAACAATGCGTCTAAATTCACAAAAGAAGGATATATTAAGCTGGGGTATCGCTATGTACCCGAAGAAAATCAGGTACGTATCTATGTGGAGGATACCGGTATTGGTATCCCTGTGGAAGAGCAACGTATTATTTTCAGTCGGTTCTATAAACAGGATGAATTTGCACAGGGGACGGGGCTTGGATTATCCATTTGCCAGTTGATTGTTGAGAAGTCCGGTGGGAGCATTGAACTTTGGTCCGAACCGTCTAAGGGAAGCCGGTTTACAGTGGTACTTCCCTGTCACGTTGTATCTTAAATTGTGATTTCTAAGACCGCTGTCGGTTCATACTTTGGTCAATTTATCTTTTTTTCCATTGTGCTCAGGTAGATCTCCAGTGAACGGGTAGATATTTGTATTTCCCGGAAAGAAACTCCCAATGAAGCTATCAGCAAGAGTAGTGCCAGTCCGAACACGTAGGCAGATAGTAATTGCAGTCCGATATAGATAAGAAACATGCTGACAACACAAAAGAACAGACTTGCAATGCCCAGCCCTTGCATGGTACGGGTCAGGTTGAGACGTTTGCGCAGATTCTCAATTTGTGCAACGGTGATGTCGGTAGGATTTTCCATATAACGATCACGCAATTGGCGTACCAGTTGGGCATACGACAGAAAACGATTCGTGTATGCTAACAGGATAAGTGAAACTGCCGAAAAGAGTAGGGCAGGCGTTGTGAGTGTAAGTTCTTCCATAATGTTTTTTTTAGTGGTATGTGGTTGAGAGTAGATGAGAGAGTAGTAAGTAGTCAAGTAGTAAGTAGACGATAGTGATTGAGTATCTGAATCACAGAAACCGGGCTATCGTCTACTTACTACTTGACTACTCTTAATTACTTATTTAAAGATCATTTCAGCACGCCAAGTTCTTTGCCTACTTTAATGAAGGCATTGATACACTTGTCCAGGTGCTCTTTGTCATGTCCTGCAGAAATTTGTACGCGAATGCGTGCCTGTTCTTTCGGAACTACCGGATAGTAGAACCCTGTCACATAAATACCTTCTTCGAGCATGCGGGCAGCGTAATCTTGAGAAAGTTTGGCATCATACAACATAACTGCACAGATTGCGCTCTGTGTCGGTTTTATGTCAAATCCGGCAGCCATCATTTTGTCACGGAAGTAGTTGACGTTCTCTACCAGTTTATCGTGTAACGCATTACTTTCTTTCAGCATTTTGAATACTTCAAGACTTGCACCGATAATGCCCGGAGCCAATGAGTTAGAGAACAGATAGGGGCGACTGCGTTGGCGCAATAGGTCGATAATCTCTTTACGTCCTGTGGTGAATCCTCCCAGTGCACCGCCAAAAGCTTTGCCCAATGTACCGGTATAAATGTCCACACGTCCGTAGGTCTTGTAGAGTTCGCTCACACCATGACCTGTTGCACCTACCACACCGGCCGAGTGAGATTCATCTACCATTACCAGTGCGTCGTATTTCTCGGCGAGATCACAAATTTTATCCATAGGGGCCACATTGCCATCCATTGAGAATACACCGTCTGTCACTATAATGCGGAACCGTTGTGCCTGAGCTTCCTGAAGACACTTTTCCAGTTCCTCCATATCAGCATTGGCATAGCGATAACGTTTAGCTTTACAGAGGCGTACACCGTCTATAATAGAAGCATGATTCAGTGAATCCGAAATAATAGCGTCTTCTTCTGTGAATAATGGCTCGAAAACACCGCCGTTGGCATCAAAACAAGCGGCATATAAAATTGTATCTTCTGTCCGGAAATAGTCAGAGATTGCAGCTTCCAGTTCTTTGTGAATATCCTGGGTCCCACAGATAAAACGGACGGATGACATACCATATCCGCGACGGTCCATCATCTTCTTTGCTCCCTCTATCAAACGGGGATTATTGGAGAGTCCCAGATAGTTATTAGCACAAAAGTTCAGTACTTCTTTTCCTTTTACAGTGATCGCTGCTTGTTGTGCACTTTCAATGAGTCGTTCTTCTTTATAGAGTCCGGCTTCTTTAATTTCAGCAAGTGTATTGCTGAGGTGTTCTTTCATTTTACCGTACATAGCGTTTGGAGTTTTAGTTTCTATGCAAAGGACATTATTTTTCTCCAAATTACAATGACTATTTGCTATAAAAGTGAAAAAAAAGTGCTTACTTTGCGCACCATTTAGCTTAATATACCCTATAAGTTGGAAGAATGAAAAATATTTTGGTAATTGGAGCTACCGGGCAGATTGGTTCGGAGCTCACGATGGAACTGCGTAATCGCTATGGAAATGAGAACGTTGTAGCCGGATATATTCCCGGTGCAGAACCTAAAGGAGAATTGAAAGAATCGGGCCCCGCGGCAGTAGTTGATGTAACGAACGCCGAAATGATTGAGTCCGTAGTAAAAGAATATAATATTGACACAATATACAACCTTGCGGCCTTGTTGTCTGTTGTAGCTGAGTCAAAACCAAAGCTTGCCTGGAAAATAGGTATTGATGGTTTGTGGAATGTACTTGAAACAGCGCGTATCCATGGATGTGCGGTGTTTACACCGAGTTCTATCGGATCGTTCGGAGCAGATACACCACACACGAAAACGCCGCAGGACACCATTCAGCGTCCGCGTACGATGTATGGCATTTCCAAGGTGACTACTGAGTTGTTGAGTGACTATTACCATAATAAATACGGAGTAGATACCCGTGCAGTTCGTTTCCCCGGAATTATTTCCAATGTGACCCCTCCGGGTGGCGGAACAACGGATTATGCTGTTGATATATATTATTCTGCCGTAAAAGGTGAAACCTTTGTATGTCCTATCGCCAAAGGTACGTTGATGGATATGATGTATATGCCGGATGCTTTGAATGCTGCCATCTCGCTGATGGAAGCTGATCCGGAGAAACTGATTCACCGTAATGCTTTCAATATTGCTTCCATGAGTTTTGATCCGGAGGCAATTTACGAAGCCATCCGTAGGCATGTGCCCGATTTCAAAATGATCTATCAGGTAGATCCTTTGAAACAGCGTATTGCCGATAGTTGGCCCGATAGCCTGGATGATACCTGCGCTCGTGAAGAGTGGGGGTGGAAACCGGCTTATGATTTGGAAAGTATGACAGTGGATATGCTTGAAAAATTAAGAGCTAAACTGAAATAATGAAAAAACTTATTGCGGGGGCTGTTGCCCTCGCTCTTCTTGCTTCTTGTGGAAACAAGAGAGCGAATCTTGACCCCTTCGCATCACTTACAAATGAGGTGGATTCGGTTCTTCACAGAGCTGATACGCTCCACCAATCAAAGACATCAGAGGGACCGAAGCCGATAGAGGCTGACGAATCATTCGATGACTTTATTTATAATTTTGCTTCCGATGACGAGTTGCAGCAGCAGCGCGTAAAGTTTCCGTTGGCTTATTATAACGGAGATGAACCTTCAAAAATTGAAAAGAAGTACTGGAAACATGATGATCTGTTTACAAAGCAGAGCTATTACACTTTACTTTTTGATAGCGAGGAAGATATGGATCTGGTAGGCGATACTGCGCTTACTTCCGTGCAGGTAGAATGGATCTTTATCCGTACTCACATGGTGAAGAAGTATTATTTCGAGCGGGTGAAGGGAGCATGGATGCTGGAAGCTATTAATCTGCGTCCTGTAGAGAAAGGGGATACTGAGGATTTTGTAGAATTCTTCGGACGTTTTGCAACGGATAGTCTTTTTCAATGTCGTCGTGTACGTCAGCCCTTGATGTTTGTAACTACTGATCCGGACGATGATTTTTCTGTTTTGGAAACAACCCTTGATCTTAACCAGTGGTTTGCCTTCAAACCGACATTACCTACCGATAGATTGTCGAATATTAATTACGGACAAAAGAATACTAATAATTCTTCTACTAAAGTTCTTGCCCTGAAGGGAATAGGAAACGGACTTTCTAATATTCTCTATTTCAAAAGGAAAGAAAATAGCGGAGAGTGGGAACTGTATAAGTTTGAGGATGTGAGTATTTGAGTGCTTCCCGCACAGGGAGGTGCGACAGGCGATGCTACATCGTCAAAACGTAGATGAACGTAGTTTTTCGCAAAGGGAAACAAATGATGATAAAGAACTACAGTCTTTTAATCTGCGTTAATCCTGTGTTAATCCGCGTTCCATCAGATAGATACTACTCTGTGGAACTCTGTGTTACTCTGTGGTGAATTTCCCTTATTTCTGATCCGTTTATGCTAAATGTTGTCTGCCATAACTATCCATCCCTTTCTCCGGTATTGATAAAGCCCCTTCTCGTGGAGCAACGTATGAAGCCTCGGTGTGTAACGTTGTTTTAGATGTACATGTAAAGCGGTACGACATGCGCATGTGGGACAGTACGACATGCGCATCTCATGCAGCTTTACATGTACATCTAAAACAAGACTGCGCACCGGGAAAAGGAATGTTCCTTTTTAAGAAAAAAAGCTATTTAGTCCCTTTCCATCAGTTTTGAACTTAATATTTTGTGTGGTTATTCTGTCTTTCTTTTGTATCAAGGCAAAAGAAAGAATAATTTCATTAATTTTGCGGCACAACAGATAAGAGGAATATAGTCGGTATATTCTTTTATTATATTGAATAATTGGTTAAATTATGAAACAAAAAAATTGCTCTCTTTTATCTCACAATACATTTGGCATTGATGTGAAAGCCGCCTGTTTATTGGAATATTCTTCTGTGGATGAACTCCGTGAACTGATACTTCAGGGGCTGATTGTTAAACCCTATTTACATATTGGTGGTGGAAGTAATTTGCTTTTTACCAAAGATTATCCGGGTACAATTCTTCATTCCCTCATTGATGGACTGGAAATTCTCGATGAGAATGAGCAGGAAGTACGGGTACGGGTAGGTGCCGGTGTACAGTGGGATGATTTTGTTGCCGAATGTGTTGCCAGGGGATGGTATGGAGCCGAAAATCTTTCATTGATTCCCGGTGAAGTGGGGGCAAGTGCTGTGCAGAATATCGGGGCTTATGGTGTAGAGGTAAAAGACCTGATTACGGCTGTGGTGACAATGAACATAGAAGGGGAGCAGCGTGTTTATAGCGTAGATGAATGCCAGTATGCTTATCGTGATAGTATCTTTAAGCGTGCGGAAATGAAAGATGTTTTCGTTACTCATGTATGTTTCTGTCTGAGTAAACAAGAGCATTATACATTGGACTATGGCACAATTCGTCAGGAGTTGGAGAAGTATCCGGCGGTGACATTGCCAATAGTACGCCGTGTGATTATCGATATTCGTAAGAGTAAATTGCCCGATCCGAAAGTAATGGGTAATGCCGGTAGCTTCTTTATGAATCCTATTGTTCCCCGAAAGCAATTTGAAGCTTTGCAACAGGAATATCCGCGTATGCCATTCTATGAATTGGCAGACGGAAGGGTGAAAATTCCTGCCGGATGGATGATAGACCAGTGCGGCTGGAAGGGAAAAGCATTAGGACCGGCTGCTGTACATGATAAACAAGCATTGGTGTTAGTGAATTGTGGCGGTGCAAAAGGTAGTGACATTATTGCGCTTTCAGATGCGGTACGGGCTTCCGTACGCGAAAAGTTCGGGATTGACATTCATCCGGAAGTAAACTTTGTTTAATGAATTATGCTATGCAGCTCATAATTCATCAATCATAAATTATAACTCATGAAGATAACAATATTAGGAAGCGGTACTTCTACAGGAGTGCCTGAGATAGGTTGTACTTGTCCTGTCTGCACTTCTTCTGATCCTCGTGATCACCGACTGCGTGCTTCTGCTCTTATTGAAACAGACGATACGCGTATACTTATTGATTGTGGCCCGGATTTCCGGACTCAGGTGCTCGGACTTCCCTTTAAGAAGATAGATGGAGTACTTATCACTCACGAACATTACGATCATGTAGGTGGTTTGGATGATTTGCGGCCTTTTTGCCGTTTTGGTGAAGTACCTATTTATGCTGAGCCACATACGGCGGAACGTCTGCGTACCCGTATGCCTTACTGTTTTGTGGATCATAGTTATCCCGGAGTTCCCAATATTCCGTTGCAGGAGATTGAAGAAAATCGTACTTTTTTGATTAATCATATCCCGGTAACCCCTTTGCGTGTAATGCACGGCAGGCTTCCTATTCTGGGGTATCGCATTGGGAATATAGGGTATATTACTGATATGCTGACAATGCCTGATGTATCTTATGAACAATTACGCCAGCTTGATGTTCTGGTGGTAAATGCGCTGCGGATTGCTCCTCATCCAACGCATCAGAACCTGGCAGAAGCCCTTGACACTGCGCGGAGGATTGGAGCTAAAGAAACTTATTTCATTCATATGAGCCATCACATAGGGCTTCAGGCGGAAGTTGAAAAACAACTGCCTCCCCATGTGCACTTTGCATCGGACGGAACAGAAATATTTTCGCAAAAGTTTTGATTCTTTAACGGAAATCCTTATTTTTGCCTGCAGTCGGTAAAAGAAGCAATATTATGAAACTTCGTACCTTCGTCAAAATAGCAATTACCACTTCTGTTGCGCTTTTGTGTACAGGTTTTGTTGTGTTCTCATTTTTCAAGTTGTCGGCAGCAGAAAATAAGGAGGACTTTGAACTTTATACACTTGTACCGCCTACGGCAACAGTTGTTTTTGAGACAGATGACATGTGTACCCTGGTACAGGAAATTAATGAACTGAACTGTAGTCGGGATAATAATTATTTGTATATTTCTAAAATTTTCTCTTATCTTAAACTGCATCTTTATACGCTTCTCGAGGATACTCCCCATGGGCTGAGCAGGCAGATGAGTAAAATGTTGCTTAGTTTTCATGAGCCGGATAACGATCGTAATCAGGTACTCTATTGTGCTCTTGGTTCGGGGGATTATGAATTGGTGGAAAAATTCATCAAAAAATATTGTTCGAGTACATTTCCTTCCAAATTGTTTGATTATAAAGGAGAGGAGATACGTATCTATCCTTTGCCGGACGATGATTTTCTGGCTTGTTATGTTACTTCCGGTTTTTTAGCTGTCAGTTATCAGAAGAAATTGATAGAACAGGTGATTGATGCACGTTTGTCAGGTAAGTCGTTACTTAGAGATGATTCTTTTTCTAAGATACATGCGGCTAAAAAAAGTAATGTGGCTGCCACGATTTATGCTCGCATGGAGTCGCTGGATATGGGTAAAATGACTGATGGTATCCGCTCGCATACGGATCTTGGCGGCTGGACAGAGTTTGATATGAAGCTCAATGGAGATGCTATTTATTTCTCGGGTATCAGCCATGATACGGATACATGTCTGACGTTTATGAACATGTTGCGTCAGCAACAACCGCTGGAGGGTTTTCCTGGGGATATTCTTCCGGTGTCCACATTCTTTTTCAGTCAGCGTTCGGTAAGTGATTTGCAGGCGATGTTCGATTTTACAAGTGGTCAGGAGTATGCTACAGCTACTTATTCGGATTATATCAGTGCACGTGATGAGGCGTTATTGTCTTATCTCAAAGAGAATGGTAAACATGATATAATGACTTGTCTTTTTCACCGTAATGATACTGTTACTTTTCCGGCTGCCGTGGCAAGTTTGCCTGTTGATGATGTGGTGCAGGCTGAACGAATGTTGAAATCGCTGATAGAGAATACCCCAAAGGAGGAAGATGCGCCTTCTGTACCTCCTATGACTTTTTGTTATACTTCTAATCGGGCATATACCCTCTATGTGCTGCCGCGTAATACGTTGTTTGCACAACTGACTGGTGTGACGCAATCTTCATTGTATGTTTATGCATGTTTGTACGATGGTCGGTTGTTGTTAGCTCCTGATTCTGAGAGCCTCTCTTGTTACATTGGGCATTTGGATAAAAAAGAAGTGTTGGAAGAATTGCCTGCGTATCAGGAAAGTGTATCAGGCTTATCTGATGTGTATAATTTTATGCTTGTTGCCGACTTGGGCAATATGTTTGCTCAGCCTGAAAGTTATGTCAGGCTTGTTCCAGGTTTTTTCTTCCGTAACCCTGACTTTTTCCGTCATTTTGTTCTTTCTGCCCAATTTACGAGTATGGATGGGCAGATTTATCCGAACGTAGTTTTGCAATATAAAGGGAGTGAGAACTATTGATTTTTTCGGGATAAAGATGCGCTTTTTAAGCTTCGTTTAGCTGGATAATTATTGTGTTAAAAGCTTCTGATTTCCGGGTGCTTTCTGAATTTCGTCAGAAATAATCCTAAAGTTTAATGTCGCTTTTTTTAATAATCAGTTGTGTATGGTCTTAATAACGTGCTTGTGCAATAACACGCGTAAAGATATAGAGCATAGAACTCACTCAAGAGAAGTGTGCGGGAATGCTTAATTTTCCTCGGGAGAAAAGCGGGATTTACTCCCGAGGAAAGTAAGGGTTTACCAGGGATAATACAAAAAGAACTCTCTGATAATTTTTTTTTCTTAGAATGGCAGGTCATCCTTTGCGTCACCAGCGATAAACTCGGGTGCTGCTGTCGGGGCTGGAGGAGGAACCGGAGCGCCCGGAGCCATGGGTGCACCTGCTGCTACGCGTTCCACTTTCCATGCACGTATACTGTTGAACCAACGATCCTGCCATTGACGTGCATCGACGTCAAAGGATACGGTGAGCTCTTCGCCCATCTGGATATTGAACTGCTCTATTTTGTCAGCACCAAATACGTCAAAACACATTTTACGTGGGTACTGGTCGTGGTTTTCAATAACATATTCCTGCGATTTCCATTCGTTCCCAGTCTTAGAAACTCCGCCTCTGGGCTGGAGTATAGCGATAATTTTTCCTGTAAATTCCATTGCGATAAATTTAAATTCTGCGGCGAAGTTACAATTTTTTAGGAATATCTAAAGCACAACCCGGTGTTTTTTCTTTCGTTTTGTTGGTGCACCCCAATCTTTTTTTGTAACTTTGTGCATTGATAAAATTAAAAATTAAACATTCGGAAATATATGAAATTTATCGTTTCTAGTACTGCGCTTTTCAGCCATTTACAGGCTATTAGCCGTGTGATAAACTCAAAAAATGCGCTGCCTATTTTGGATTGTTTCCTCTTCGAACTGGAAGACGGAACGTTGTCTGTGACCGTTTCTGATAGTGAAACGACGATGGTAACCTCTGTCGAGGTCAATGAAAGTGATATGAATGGTCGCTTTGCAGTGGCTAACAAAACATTGCTCGATGCTTTAAAGGAGATACCCGAACAGCCGTTAACGTTCGATGTAAATACCGAAACTCTTGAAATTACTGTGCAGTATCAGAACGGAAAATATAGCCTTATGGGGCAGAATGCCGATGAATTTCCTCAGTCTGCCACGTTGGGTGAAAGTGCTGTTAGGGTGGAGATGAGTGCAGATATACTGCTGGGTGGTATTAATCGCAGTGTATTTGCTACTGCAGATGACGAATTGCGGCCTGTGATGAATGGTATTTATTTTGATATCACTACTGAAGATATTACAATGGTAGCTTCGGATGGGCACAAATTGGTACGTTGTAAAACACTTGCTGCCCGTGGCAATGAGCGTGCTGCCTTTATTTTGCCAAAGAAGCCGGCTACTTTGCTCAAGAATCTGCTGCCGAAAGAAAATGGCATGGTAGTGATTGAGTTTGACGAACGCAATGCTGTTTTCACACTTGAAAACTATCGTATGGTATGTCGTCTTATTGAAGGCCGTTACCCTAACTATAACTCAGTAATTCCGCAGAATAACCCGCATAAGGTGACTGTAGACCGTCAGCAACTGATAGGAGCTTTGCGTCGTGTGTCAATCTTCTCGTCGCAGGCCAGCAGTTTGATAAAACTCCGTATCCAGGAGAACGAAATAGTAATTTCCGCACAGGATATCGATTTCTCAACTTCTGCAGAAGAAACTCAGGTATGTCAATATGCTGGCGCTCCGATGAGTATTGGTTTTAAATCAACGTTCTTGATTGATATTCTCAATAATATTTCGGCAGAAGAAGTCATAGTTGAATTGGCAGATCCATCGCGTGCTGGTGTGGTTGTTCCTGTGGAGCAGGAAGAGAATGAAGACCTGTTGATGTTACTCATGCCGATGATGCTGAACGATTGATTCAGTTGAAAGTTGAAGTTGAGAGTTGAAAGTTGCTATGCAGTATGATAGCGCAGCTGACTTTCAACTCTCAATTTTCAACTTTTATTTTTTTTACAGATAAAGACTTTAAACAGAATATGAAATTAAACCTTAAGAATCCTATCGTTTTTTTCGATCTTGAAACGACAGGTACAAACATCAATACAGACCGGATCGTAGAAATCTGTTACCTCAAGGTACATCCAAATGGAAATGAAGAGACTAAAACCATGCGTATCAACCCGGAAATGCATATTCCTGAAGCTTCTTCTGCCGTGCATGGGATTTTTGATGCAGATGTGGCAGATTGCCCTACTTTTAAGGAAGTAGCAAAAAATATAGCCAATGATATTGAAGGTTGTGATCTGGCAGGATTCAACTCTAACCGTTTTGATGTACCTGTGCTGGTAGAAGAATTTTTGCGAGCAGGAGTGGATATAGACATTAGTAAACGTAAATTTGTAGACGTTCAGGTCATTTTCCATAAGATGGAGCAGCGTACACTTTCTGCTGCTTATAAGTTTTATTGTGAGAAAAGCTTGGAAGATGCACACACTGCCGAAGCCGATACCCGTGCTACCTATGAGGTATTGAAAGCACAGCTTGACCGCTATTCAGAAGAGTTGCAGAATGATATTGCATTTCTGGCAGATTACTCCAGCTTCAATAAGAATGTAGATTTTGCCGGGCGTATGGTATATGATGATAATGGGGTAGAAGTATTTAATTTCGGTAAGTATAAAGGTCAGTCCGTGATAGAAGTTTTGAAGAAAGATCCGGGATATTACAGTTGGATTCTGAATAGTGACTTTACACTCAATACCAAAGCGATGTTGACAAAAATCAGGCTGAGAGAAATGAGTAATATGAATTATAAATTATGATTTATGTTGGGTGTGATACATAGTATAGCCGATAAATCATAATTCATAAATTAAAAATCACAAAATTGAAAGGTAAAAAAATAATTCTTGGGATCACTGGTAGTATTGCTGCTTACAAAGCCTGTTATATTATTCGGGGACTTATAAAGCTGGGTGCTGAAGTGCAGGTAGTTATTACTCCTGCAGGGAAGGAATTTATTACTCCTATCACACTGTCGGCGTTAACCAGCAAGCCTGTTATTAGTGAGTTTTTTGCACAGCGGGATGGTACATGGAATAGTCATGTGGATCTTGGCCTTTGGGCAGATGCCATGCTGATAGCTCCCGCCACTGCTGCTACTATCGGTAAGATGGCAAACGGCATTGCCGACAATATGCTGATTACTACTTATCTGTCTGCCAAAGCACCTGTTTTTGTAGCACCGGCAATGGATCTCGATATGTATGCTCATCCTTCCACTCAAAAGAATCTGGACATTTTACGTTCGTATGGCAATCATATCATAGAACCTGGTACGGGATTTTTGGCGAGCCATCTTGTGGGGAAAGGACGTATGGAAGAGCCCGAAAATATTATTCGTGTTCTTAATGCTTATTTTTCGGCCAGTGGTGATCTGGCAGGAAAAAAGATATTGATCACTGCCGGTCCGACTTACGAAAAGATAGATCCGGTACGATTTATTGGTAATTATTCTTCCGGAAAGATGGGGTTTGCACTTGCCGAAGAGTGTGCCGGTCGAGGTGCAGAAGTGATGTTGGTTACTGGCCCGGTGTGTTTACAGACATCCCATCCGCGTATTCATCGTATTGATGTGGAAAGTGCTGTTGAGATGGCCAATCAGGCACAATTATATTTTCAGCAGGCTGATGCTGGTATTCTTTGCGCTGCTGTGGCAGATTTTACACCGGAAACGACAGCCGGCTATAAAATAAAGCGGGAGAACGACGATCTGACGCTTCGTCTTAAGCCTACACAGGATATTGCTGCTACGCTGGGACGGATTAAAACAGCAAAGCAGAAATTGGTAGGCTTTGCACTCGAAACGAATGATGAGCAGCACAATGCCCAGAGTAAGCTGGAACGGAAGAATTTTGATTTTATCGTACTTAATTCTTTGAACGATTCCGGAGCAGGATTTCGTTATGATACAAATAAGATCAGCATCATTGATCGGCAAGGACATACGGATTATCCGCTGAAGTCGAAGCCGGAGGTTGCACAAGATATAATTAACCGTTTGGTGGAGGAATTGCAATGAAGCGGATTGGGGGGATATGGAACATAAGATGTGATGTAATGTGGAAGATATTGAGTGCTTTTGCGGTATGGTTATTTCCTCTGTTTCTTTCGGCCCAGGAACTTGATTGTAAAGTGACTGTCAACCATGCTCAGGTGCAGGGAACGAATGTGCAGGTATTCAAAACACTTGAAACCGCACTGACCGAATTTATCAATGAGCGCCACTGGACACAAGCACAGTACGAGATTAATGAGCGTATTCGTTGTTCCATGAATCTTACTGTGAAAGGATATAATGAGAATGAAGGTCGATGGACGTGTGAGCTTATAGTGCAATCCACCCGTCCGGTTTATCAGTCTGGTTATCAGTCTACCGTGTTTACTTTCAAGGATAATAATGTAGAGTTTAATTATCGTGAGTTTGATCCGTTGGAGTTACGTGATAATCTGATAGATAATAATCTCACTGCTGTTATTGCCTATTATGCCTATCTGATGATTGGCCTGGATATGGATACGATGTCACTAAAAGGTGGAACAGAGCTTTTTCGTGCAGCTGAGAATGTAGTGACTGCTGCACAAACTTTGAATGAAAAAGGTTGGAAGGCTTTTGATGATAGTCGTAACCGTTATGCTATTGTTTCCGACTATCTGGATGAGGGTATGAGTCCGCTTCGTCAGATGATGTATGAGTATCATCGAAAAGGAATGGATGAAATGGTAACCAATGCCACCCGTGCGCGTGCGGCTATTACTGCTTCACTTGCCGGATTGAAACAGGCGCGTGATACTAAACCTATGTCTTCATTGCCTGTGATATTTACGGAAATAAAGAAAGACGAACTGGTCAATATTTATGGTGGAAAATCACCTGCAGCTCAGAATGAACGAGAACAGGTATATCAGATTCTTTCAAATATTAATCCTTCGCAAAATAGCGTATGGGACAAGATCAAATCAAAATAATGTGCCTGTGTGCCAATGAAAAGAGACTTAAAGAATAGAGAGATTTAAATAATTAAATAATTAATAAAATTATGTGCACAGCCAATTGGCACATTGACTAATTGGCATATTAGCACGTTATTATATATGCTACGTTCACTGTATATTCAGAATTATGCCTTAATAGAGAAGTTGGATATCCACTTCGATACAGGATTTTCTGTCATCACGGGTGAAACCGGTGCCGGGAAGTCAATTATATTGGGGGCTATTGGTTTGCTGTTAGGGCAGCGGGCTGATGTGAAAGCGATCCGTCAGGGGGCATCTAAATGTATTATAGAAGCTCGTTTTGATATTTCTTCCTATGGTATGAAACCTTTTTTTGAAGAGAATGAACTTGGGTATGAAGATGAATGTATTCTTCGTCGTGAAGTGCAAGCGTCGGGCAAGAGCCGGGCTTTCATTAACGATACCCCGGCTTCGTTGACACAAATGAAAGAATTGGGTGAACAGCTGATTGATGTGCATTCCCAGCACCAGAACTTATTATTGAATAAGGAAGGTTTCCAGCTCAACGTACTTGATATTTTGGCACACAATGATGATGCGTTGAACACTTATCATCGGCTTTATACAGACTGGAAGCGTTTGGATAAAGAACTTGACGAGTTGATTTCGTTGGCCGGACAAAGTAAAGAGGATGAAGACTATATTCGTTTTCAGCTTGAACAGCTTGAAGAGGCACATCTTGTCGAAGGTGAGCAAGAAGAGCTGGAACAGGAGTCGGAAACATTGAGCCATGCTGAAGAAATAAAAGCAGGGCTATACCGTATTGAACAGGTTTTTACTTCCGATGAGGGTGGTTTATTGGCTGCATTAAAAGAAAGTTCTGGTTCTCTTTCTGCCTTACAAAAGGTGTATTCACCTGCAACGGAACTTGCAGAACGTATGCATAGTAGTTTCATTGAGCTGAAAGACATAGTAGATGAAATTAGTACCCAGAGTGAAAATATAGAATTTAATCCCACTCGTCTGGATGAAGTTAACGACCGTTTGAATCTGATCTATTCTTTGCAGCAAAAGCATCGTGTGCAGACTGTTGAGGAGTTAATAGGATTGACGGAGGGATATAAAGAGAAATTGTCGGCTATCACTTCGTTTGACGATCGTATTGCTGCTCTGACAGCCGAAAGAGATATCCAATATAATAATGTGAAAAAACAAGCCGGGGTTCTTACGAAGGCTCGTGTTACTGCTGCCCGTGAAGTAGAGAAGCAGATGGCTTCCAGGTTAGTGCCGCTAGGTATGCCTAATGTGCGGTTTCAGGTAGAGATGGGGGTACGCAAAGAACCCGGATTGCAGGGGGAGGATACAGTTAGCTTTCTTTTCTCTGCCAATAAGAACAGTGCATTGCAAAACATCTCGTCTGTAGCTTCCGGTGGTGAGATCGCTCGCGTCATGTTATCTGTTAAGGCAATGATAGCTGGAGCGGTAAAACTCCCTACCATTGTGTTTGACGAAATAGATACCGGTGTTTCCGGTGAGATTGCTGATCGCATGGCAGACATTATGCAGGAGATGGGAGAGCAGGAAAGACAAGTGATAAGTATCACCCATTTGCCGCAGATCGCTTCCCGTGGATGTGCACATTATAAGGTGTATAAGCGTGATAGTGATACTGAAACAAATAGCCACATTCGTCGTCTTACTGATGAAGAACGGGTAGAAGAAATAGCGCATATGCTGAGCGGTGCTACTTTGACGGAGGCAGCGTTGAGTAATGCAAAAGCGTTATTAGGATTTACGATTTGATGATTTACTATTTACGATCTAGCTGCGTAAGGCAGGAAGAGTAAATGTAGAAATGGAAGAATCGCAAATAGAGAGTATTTTTTTATAGTAAATTGTACATAGTTAAATAGTAAATAAATAAGATGATTGATCAAAGTGAAATGATTTTCGGTGTTCGTGCCGTAATAGAGGCTATACAAGCAGGTAAAGAGATTGATAAAATTCTGGTAAAGAAAGATATCCAGAGTGATTTGTCAAAAGAGTTGTTTGCAGCCTTGAAAGGTATGCTTATTCCGGTGCAGCGTGTTCCGGTAGAGCGTATCAACCGCATTACCCGTAAGAATCATCAGGGAGTAGTAGCATTTATCTCTTCTGTGACTTATCAGAAGACGGAAGATCTTGTACCTTTTTTGTTTGAACAGGGTAAGAATCCGTTCTTCGTAATGCTGGATGGTATGACGGATGTCCGTAATTTTGGTGCTATAGCCCGTACTTGTGAGTGTGCTGCGGTGGATGCCGTTATCATTCCGGCCCGGGGTAGTGTGACGGTAAATGCAGATGCTGTGAAAACTTCTGCGGGAGCTTTGCATACTCTACCTGTTTGCCGTGAACAAAGTTTGAAGAGTACTTTACAGTTCCTCAAAGATAGTGGCTTTCATATTGTGGCTGCCACCGAGAAAGGAGATTATGACTATACGAAAGCCGATTATACTACTCCGACATGTATTATTATGGGGGCCGAAGACAAAGGAGTATCTTATGAGAATCTTGCACTATGTGACGAATGGGTGAAGATTCCGATGCTGGGTAGTATTGAATCACTTAATGTATCTGTGGCTGCCGGCATTTTGATATATGAGGCTGTGAAACAACGTCACAGTGACCTTTAAACTTTGAGTAGTTAGAATTTAGTAGTCAGTAGTCAGAATCTATGCAGCGTGATAACTTTTAAACCGAATGGATTCCAGCTACCAGCTTCTAACTACTAACTTCTAACTGCCAGCTACTAACTACTAACTTTTTAATTTTTAATTTATGAAAAAGATTCTGTTACCTTTAATACTTATTTGTATGTCGGTACAATGGAGCATGGCACAAGCCCCTAAGTGGGTAGAAAAAGCTAAGCGTGCTGTATTCTCTGTAGTGACTTATGACAAGAACGATAAAATACTCAATACCGGAAATGGCTTCTTCGTTACTGAAGATGGTATAGCCCTGTCGGATTATTCTCTTTTCAAAGGAGCGGAACGTGCCGTTATTATTAACTTTGAAGGAAAACAGATGCCGGTAAATGCTATTCTCGGAGCAGATGATATGTATGATGTTATCAAGTTTCGCGTGGCTATCACTGAGAAGAAAGTTCCTGCGCTGGTAATAGCTACTACAGCTCCTGCTGTAGGGGCAGAGGTGTATCTGCTACCGTATTCTACTCAGAAAGATCGTACGTGTACACCGGGAAAAGTACAAAAGGTGACTAAGGTAGGAGAGAATTATAATTATTATACGCTTGATATGCGTTTGAAAGACAAGATGGTGAGCTGTCCTGTGGCTACAACGGATGGTCAGGTGTTCGGGCTTGCACAGAAGTCATCCGGCAAGGATACTACCAGCATCTGTTATGCTGCCGGAGCCGCTTTTGCCATGTCTCAAAGCATTAGTGCACTGTCTCTCGGTGATCTTACTTTGCGGAATATTGGTATCAAAAAAGGATTACCTGAAACAGAAGAACAGGCACTCGTGTATTTATATATGGCTTCTTCACAATCTACTCCCGAAGTATATATGTCTTTATTGGATGATTTTGTGAAGCAGTTTCCGAACAGTCCGGATGGATATCTTCGCCGGGCTTCAACAACTGTTTTTAATGCAAAGGATGATGCTGCGTTTGATAAAGCAGCGGCCGATATGGAACAAGCCTTAAAAGTAGCACAGAAGAAAGATGATGTGTACTATAATATGGCAAAACAGATTTATAGTTACCAACTTGGCAAACCTGAGAAAGTCTATAAAGATTGGACGTATGACAAGGCTTTAGAGTATGTTCATAAAGCATTGGCTATTGATTCTTTGTCTGTTTATGTACAATTGGAAGGAGATATTCAGTTTGCAAAGCAAGACTATCCGGCAGCATTGGTTAGCTACGAAAAAGTGAATCGTACCAATCTTGCTTCACCTGCTACCTTCTTCAGTGCTGCTAAAACGATGGAATTAATGAATGCCGATCCGAAGGCAGTACTTGCTGTGATGGATAGTTGCGTAGCGCACTGTCCACAACCGGTTTCCGCAGATAATGCTCCTTACGTGCTGGAGCGCGCCCAGATGAATATGAATGCAGGAGAATATCGTTCGGCAATGCTTGATTATGACACTTATTTCAAAGCAGTAAATGGACAAGTGAATGATGTATTCTATTATTACCGTGAGCAGGCGGAATTTAAGGCCCGTCAGTATCAGCGTGCTCTGGATGATATTGCTAAAGCTATTGAACTCAATCCGAAAGAGCTGACTTATCGTGCTGAACAGGCAGTAATAAATTTACGTGTGGGACGTTATGAGGAAGCGCTGAAAGTGTTGGATGAGGTATTAGCAATTGATTCTAAATATGCTGAAGCTTATCGTTTGAAAGGAATCTGCCTGATACAATTGAAAAAGCAAGAAGAGGCTTGTGCCAACTTTGCCAAGGCAAAGGAACTGGGTGATGCCAATGTGGATGAATTGATAAAGAAACACTGTAAATAGGTTTTGAGTTGGTAAGTTGGTAAGTTTTTGAGTTCTCATAGTAAATCCTCATATGATACTATATGTATAGAAAGGATGTATTAAAAGCTCATCAACTTAAAAACTTACCAACTTACCAACTTACCAACTCAAAAACTTACTAAAAAACTTCACAGAAATGGTGAAGCCCCTGTCCACGCAGTTGGATAGGGGCTTCTTTTTGGAGATTTCCATAAAAACACTCTCTCTCATCTCCTTACTTAGTCAAGCTCAGGTTTTAGTTCCTTAAAGTTAGTCTTGTATTTTCTCTTGTATAACTATATAGTAAATGCGGAGGTATGCAGAATACTGCATTGGCTTCTGCTTTTTTTCTTAGAATTTTTATCAGAATCTTTTTTTTACTATCTTCGAAGCGTAAAATAACGTGTTAATGAGCTGAATACACCGGTTGGCAGGTTAACTGTGTGTGTTAATTGACACATTGTACATCATTAATAATAAAATAGAGAATAGAATGAAAAAAGTAATTTGTAGTGAAAAGGCTCCGGGAGCGATCGGACCCTACAGTCAGGCTATTGAAGCCAATGGTATGGTGTTTGTATCAGGACAACTGCCTATCGATGCTGCTACCGGAGTAATGCCGGAAGGAGTGGAGGCACAGGCTCGCCAGTCTTTAGAAAATATTAAGCACATCCTGGAAACAGCCGGACTGACAATGGCGGACATTGTCAAAACGACTGTATTTCTGCAGGATATGTCTTTGTTTGCCGGTATGAATGGCGTATATGCAACTTATTTCAACGGAGACTTCCCGGCCCGTTCTGCTGTGGCAGTGAAAGCTTTGCCGAAAGATGCCTTAGTTGAGATTGAGTGCATTGCGGCTCGCTAATAAATCTGCAACAATAAAACTACTGCCTCCTACAAAGATAAAGTCTTTGGGGAGGCTTTTTTCTTGTGCTGCACGTACGGCGCTCTCCACTGTTGGGTAGGTAGTACCTTTCAGGTCAAATTCATTGGCTATACTTTGCAATTCTCCTTCCGGCAAGGCTCGTTTTACACTTGCTTTTGTGAAATAATAACTCGCTTCCTGAGGCAACAGACTTAATACACCGCGAATGTCTTTGTCATTTACCATACCTATTACAATGTGCAGATGGTGGTATGGGATCGATTTTATTTGTTGGGTGATATACGTAATTCCACCGATATTGTGTCCCGTGTCGCATATTAACAGGGGAGCATCACTCAATTTCTGCCATCGCCCCATTAGTCCTGTCAATTCATTGACATGAGAAAACCCATTACGAACACTTTTCTCTTCAATCCGATATCCCAGAGCTTTCAGCTCTTTTAAAGCATGCAGTATTGTATTGGTGTTTTTTATCTGATAACATCCTCCAAGTTCTCCTTCCAAACGGGGATACTCCTGAGTTTCGTATACCAGCATATTGCTTTGGGAGTTCGCATTTAAGACAAGTGTATTATCTTCTGCAAATACGATGGGAGCATCCCTCTCTTTCGCTTTTTCAACAAATACCGGTCGGGTTTCTTCTGTCGCTTCTCCAATTATTACCGGGATTTCCTTTTTAATAATTCCCGCCTTTTCTCCTGCAATCTTTGCCAGTGTATTACCTAGAAACTGTGTATGGTCAAAGCTGATATTAGTAATGATACATAGATCCGGAGCAATGATATTGGTGCAGTCGAGTCGTCCTCCCAGTCCCACTTCAATGATTGCTACATCCACCTTTTCATCGGCAAAGTAACGGAAAGCCATAGCTGTAGTCAATTCGAAAAAGGAGGGATGGAGCGGTTCAAAGAAAGACCGGTGTTTTTCTACGAAGTTTATAACATATTCTTCAGGCATCATCTCTCCGTTGATACGGATACGTTCGCGAAAATCGACAAGGTGGGGAGAAGTATAAAGCCCGACCCGGTAACCTGCTTCTTGCAAAATGGCGGCAAGCGTATGGGAACAGGATCCTTTACCGTTCGTTCCTCCTACATGAATGGTGCGGTATTCACGATGAGGATGTCCGAAGTATTCATCTAATATTTTAGTGTTTTCCAGTCCTTCTTTATATGCTCCGCTTCCTATTTGCTGGAACATGGGTGCACTCTCATATAAGTACGTTAAAGTGTTCTGATAGTCCATCTTTTATAATATTTAACTGGCAAGAAATCTTTATTGCCCTTTTATTTCTTATCTTAGGTGCCACAATCCTTCATCGTAGTGACTGATTGCTTTAACGGATTGCAAATATCAACATTTTAAATCTAAGAAGAGTATGGGAACTAAGAAAAATTTTGTGCTTGACACAAATGTTATCCTTCACGACTACAATTGCTTGAAGAATTTCCAAGAGAATGATATTTATCTCCCCATCGTAGTGATTGAAGAACTGGATAAGTTCAAAAAAGGCAATGAACAGATTAATTACAATGCCCGCGAATTTGTCAGAGAACTCGATTTGATTACAGATGATAATCTTTTTACGAGTGGTGCCTCATTAGGAGAGGGACTGGGACGTTTGTTTGTTATTACGGGTGAAGTCGATTCTCCGGCTGTACGTGATTCTTTTCCTTCACGTAAGCCCGACCATCAGATTCTGGCTGTAGCAGACTATCTGGCGCACAAGCATACTAATATGAAGACTATATTAGTGACTAAAGATGTCAATCTACGTATGAAAGCCCGTTCTATTGGTGTGATTTGTGAAGATTACATTACTGACAAAGTGGTGAATGTAGATATCTTTGAGAAGTCCAATGAAGTATTTGAGGGAATTGATCCTACGCTAATCGATCAGATCTATTCTGCCCGGGAAGGACTGGATATCAACGAGTTTGATTTTAAAAATATTATTCGTCCTAACGAGTGCTTTATATTGAAAAGTGATCGTAGTAGTGTACTTGCCCGTTACAATCCTTTTACCCATACGGTTTGCCGGGTCAATAAAACGAAGAATTATGGAATTGAACCTCGCAATGCCGAACAAAGTTTTGCTTTTGAAATATTGAATGATCCCAATGTGAAACTGGTTGCTTTGACAGGTAAGGCCGGTACTGGTAAAACTCTTTTGGCATTGGCTGCTGCCTTAGGCAATCTGATTGATTATAAGCAGATTTTATTGGCACGTCCTATTGTGGCTCTTTCCAATAAAGATCTGGGCTTTTTGCCGGGTGATGCAAAAGAGAAGGTAGCTCCTTATATGCAGCCTTTATTTGATAATCTGAATGTAATCAAACGCCAGTTTGCTGCTAATTCCACTGAAGTGAAACGTCTGGAAGATATGCAGAAAAGTGAGCAATTGGTTATTGAAGCATTGGCATTTATTCGTGGACGTAGTCTGAGTGAAACTTATTGTATCATTGATGAAGCTCAGAATCTTACTCCTCACGAAATAAAAACGATCATTACCCGTGCGGGTGAAGGTACTAAGATGGTGTTTACCGGAGATATCCAGCAAATTGACCAGCCTTATCTGGACAGTCAATCCAATGGATTAGTTTATATGATTGATCGTATGAAAGAGCAAAATATCTTTGCCCATGTCAATTTGGTGAAAGGTGAGCGTAGCCAGTTGAGTGAATTGGCAAGTAATTTGATGTAATGACTCATAATAAGAATAGGGATACTTTTTGAATGTCCCCCACTTACAGATACAAGAGAGGCAACTAATTCGTAATGAATTAATTGCCTCTCTTGTATCTGTAAGAAGTATCCTTATTTTGGATCAAATGAAAAATGCTGTTGGCAGATTATCTGAATGTATAGATCCGGCTTACTTATTTTATTCCATGAAAATACGTATTTAATACCTTGTTAAAATGCATATTAACAGCGTCTTAAATACGTATTCTTATACTGTAAAAGTACGTACTTTTAAGCAATAAAAAACAGGCTTGTCAAAAGTGTTAAAAATAACACTAACAAAGATTTTTATTTGATCCCTTATTCTATTTTCATTGCAAATCCACCTCCGGGTGCGAGATGTATTTTCACTTTATCTTTATCATTCAACTTGATGTTTTCTTTTTTATAGTCCCGTCCGCTGCGATGTGCGTTTATACCATCTTTAAACAAGGTAACTGTTTTCCCTTTTTCTTTTAAGAATGATAAATCGACCTCTATGTCGCGTGCATCCCAATTAGTCATTCCACCGACATACCAGGTATTACCGTGTCTGCGGGCTGTTACTATATATTCGCCGATCTTGCCATCAAGAGTGATACTTTCGTCCCATACGGTGGGTATGTTTGCAATAAAATCCAGTGATTCCGGTTCGCGCATGTAGTTGCTTGGTGCGTCGCAAAGCATATTGAACGGAGATTCCAGTATAACGTACATGGCCAGTTGATGACATCTTGTACCCTGACTCATTGGTTCTGAATTGCAAGGATAATAGTTACCTTTTGCCGCATTGCGCATGGCACCTTGCGTATAATCCATAGGTCCTGCCACCTGGCGGATGAAAGGAATAATGACATCATACTTCATCTGGTCTACAGCAGGGCTCCATTTCATTTGTTCCAGTCCGTGCACTCCTTCAAAGTTCAGAACATTGGGATATGTGCGGTTCATTCCGGCAGGTTTGTATGTGCCATGCAGGTCGAGTATCAGTTTGTGTTTTGCACAGGTTTCAGCGGCACGGTAGTTAAAGTCTACCATTTCCTGATCATCACGATCCATAAAGTCTACCTTGAATCCTTTCACACCGATATCGGCATAGTGTTTACAGATATTCTCCATATCCCGGTTGAATGCGTGAAAACCTGCCCATAGGATGATGCCTACGTTCTTTTTCGCGCCGTAATCTACCAGTTCTTTGATGTCGATCTCTTTTACAACCTGCATCAGGTCAGCTTTCAGGTTTACTGCCCAGCCCTCATCCAGAATAACATACTCAATACCATGTGCTGCTGCAAAGTCTATGTAATATTTATAAGTTGCATTGTTGATTCCGGATACAAAGTCTACTCCGTCAATGTTCCAATTATTCCACCAGTCCCATGCTACTTTACCGGGTTTGATCCATGAGATATCAGCCACTCGTGAGGCCGCTCCTAACTTGTAAGTCATGTCACTGTTTGCCAAATCTTTATCTGTAGTAGAGAGGATCGCTATGCGCCAGGGGAATGTCCGTGGGCCATTCACTTTGGCTATATAGTGTTCGCGTTGTTGTACTTGCATTTGTAGCATGTTGTGCCCACCCTGTTTGGTAACTTTGGGGTATTGAGCTTGCTTGCCGGTCAGGCTGTTATTGCCGTTTGCGTTAGTCAGATAGAGTCCGGGGTAACTTTCCAGATCCGATTCTGTGATACAGATTTTTTTTCCGTTCCCTACTTCGACTACCAGCGGCAGAAACATCATTCTTCCTTTGTTTAGTTTTGAAAGCCGGTCGGTGGTATAAGCGTTCTCAAATGAATTCATAAACTGAGACTCATAATCTCCATCTTTTCCGGGCCTTACATAGGGCACTGTAGCCATAGCATCATCGTTAAACTGGTAATTGACCTCTTCACTTTGGATATTAAATGGCTTTTTCCGTTGATTGATAAAACGATAAGCTATTCCATCGTCGTATGCACGAAACTCCAATCCCCATTGTTTTTTGAATGTCAGTTTCAATTCGTTATATGTATCCTGGATTTTATCTTTCTTGTAGAATGGTGAAAGGATTGTTTCATTCACGCTTCGTTTGTTACTTTGGGATAGTTTGGCATTGTCGCCCCATACTTCTCCATCACTTAACATTAATGAAATAGGGGAGGGGGACAGGACAGACTGTCCATCATGTGTAATGTCATAGGTGATTTTTTCGCCGATGTTAATAGTTGTACTGATACGTCCGTTGGGTGAAGTCAACGTAAATTGTTTTTGTGCATAAACTGTGGTTATCAGAAACAGGCTGCACAGCAGGGTCATTTTTAGTTTTCTCATGGTATATAAATGTTTAATTAGACCTTGGTTATTTAGGTCGCTAATATGAAATCGTGTTGTGATATATAAAGTTGTTACAAATATACAATGAAAAAATATAAAAAACTGAGTTTGAGATAGGTTTGATTTATAATTGAATAGATATGAGCAAAACTCACCACAGAGTAGCACAGAGTTTCACAGAGTATTATTTATCTGATGAAACGCGGATTAACACAGATAAACACAGATTAAAAGACTGTATTTCTTTATCTTAGATTTGTTTCCCTTTGCGAAAATCTGCGTTAATCCTTTAGATTTGCATCATAATAAATAGATGTTGAAATATTATCTTTGTAGTTAAAACAAGTTAACCAAGGAAAGCAGGTGACCTATTGCGTTATCTAGGCAGAAGT
>NZ_JAASHC010000059.1:0-1303 GCF_019734355.1 Bacteroides sp. K03 | reverse complement strand
CAGGGCCGACGCATTAAAATGCGCTGTCCTGTAAAAGTGTTGACAGGTATTTTTCATCCCATCCTGCTTTCAGCCTTTTGAGATTCATGCTTCCTTTTGTGACTTTATCATTCTTCAAAATGGTGAGCGCCATTTTTGTAACTGCCGAGAAATTTCTTGCTGCATTCTGCACTTTCTTGCTGTAGTCTTCCCTGAAGGTAACATCCAGTTGCCAATGCAGATTGTTTTCAATGGACCAATGCTGCCTAATGGCATTGGCTATTTCCTCCGGGTTAGTATTTTCAAGTGAAGTTATATAATACCTCGTTTCTTCAGTACGTTCCCCCGTTGCCAAAATTATCCTTTCGGATTTCATGCCCACTATTGACCTCAATCCCGCAAATTTGTCCTTAAACATCGGCTCCATGACCGGACCATAACTGACTACAGTACAGACTCTTGTTTCAAGCCTGCCATGTCCTGTACTTTCGCTGGTATGCCGGGTAACCCTATTGAGAATCACATTTCTGTTTTCATACCCATCAATTATTTTCTTGGCTAATTCATAACTGCTCTTTTGATTTTTCTTTAAAGCTATTATATAGTTTGAATTCCGTTCAATAATGGCTTTTGTTATTTCCAACTGACAGCCCATGGCATCAATAGTGACGATACAATCATCCAGATCCAAGGCATGGATTAGCAGAGGAACAGCTGTGATTTCATTACTTTTATCATCCACTTTTACCTGACCCAGAGAAATACCGTTAGCTGCAGACCATGCTGAAACCATCCAAAGCTTAAAGCCTTCTTTGCCGGTAGTATGTTCATCATTACATTTGCTAGGACCACGCATTAGTTTTCCATCGATGGCTACAACACCTTTAATCTCCTGACACACTTGTTTCACCCAATTGCGGAAAATCAACTCAAAATAGGATGGTTTTATAATGCTGAAGAAACGATTAAAAGTATCATGGCTGGGGATAACTTCTAAATCGGGTATTCTACTTTTAAAAAAATCGAATTTAGCATGGCCAAATTCTTCAATCTCATTCCAAGACTGAGCACCACAGATGACAGCAGCAATGGATACATATATGATCGTTTCCATTTTATGTAACTTTTTACGATCCATCCGAGGGTCCTCTATTTGCTTACAAATGTCAATTATACCTATTTTCATGTCAATTACTGTTTAATATTACCATGTAAATATACGAAATATAAACGAAATAAAATAATACTAAATAATTAATATTCAATTAAATAACAATAAGAAAAGTACATATGCAATAGTAAATTATTTAATGCGTCGGCCCTG
>NZ_JAASHC010000058.1:0-1617 GCF_019734355.1 Bacteroides sp. K03 | reverse complement strand
CTTCTATGTTGTATTCCTAATAATTGAATACTTTTTTATTTGTTATTAACTTTATAAATCAATTAGTTATCTCTTTTCTCTCATTTTTCAAGAAACAATACCCTACCAGACTAAGATGAAAATCCTACTCTATCAACCACTAATCACTTCTATCGTTCCTCGTGGCTTTCTCTTAAATAAAAGCCCTATTAGACAAACTTCTATGAGTTTAACTGCACAGCGGCAGGCAACAATTTACTTCTTCAGAATAATAGGATGGACGCAACAAACTATTAAGAGATGCAGCTCAAGGCTCATCAAATATGAAAAAGGAGTCGTCCAAACTGAAATTTGCCTAACAGGCTTTTATAGGGTATACTAACAACATCTGTCATATTCATATTTCTTCCCTTTTTTCAGCACATTCAAAATTCTGCTTGATAATTTACGGGCGATACGTATAATCGCTTCTTGTGGTTTCATGCGTTTGCAATATTCACCATAGGCGGCTGCCATGACACTGTCATGCCGTATGATTATCCAAGAACTTTCCACCAACATGGGACCGATCTTTTTATTTCCCCTGAATGTTTTCTCGCCGTTACAGGATTTCTCTCCACTGCTATGCATGGTGGGGATAAGTCCTAGATAAGAAGCGAACTTACGCTGGTTGTTAAAGCGGGATATGTCATCTATTTCCGTGAGCAGACACATGGCGGTATTCACTCCTATGCCGGGAATAGAAATAAGAAGGGAATAACGGCCGGCGTACAACGGACTACCGGCTAAATCACGAAGCAGGCGGTTTGCCTTAAGCAGGCTTTGCCTGAATAAGTCAACCTGTTCCAATAACAAATCAAGTCCGATACGGCTGGAGGACAATAAAACCACATCTTCACGTAGCCAAGACATAAAACGTTTAGACCAATGCGTATTAGGACTGGCAAAACAATCGGGCAACTGAACACCATTATTATAAAGCAAATGCTTTACACGCGATTTATAACCACCGAGTTGTTGTTTGAGGGTTTTACGTATGCGTACAACACTACGATTGTCCAGATTTTCTTTCCTGCGAATGTAGATACCTTTAAGTGTGCCGGCCTTTAAAGCTTTGGCAAGCTTCTCCGAATCCACAGGGTCAGACTTCATCACATTCTCGTATTGAGTAGTAGGAACATCAGCCGCATGGATGACCATGCAAGAAATGCCATACTCCTGGAGAGCGTAATAAGTCGAGAAGCCACTAAATCCAGACTCGTAAACGGCTTGATAATTTCCGTTAGGATAATGTTTCTTCAAATGTTCAAAGAGCTCTTTGGCAGAAGACTTTTGAGAATGTTTCTTTTTATAACCCGATTGGGTGAGAATAGTCACGCTCCAAGTCTTCAAATGCACATCAATTCCGATATAGATATTTTGTCCATCGAAATTTATTCCTTTACTTTGTACCATAGGTGTAATAGTTTTAATTACTGATTATTTGTTGATTGTCAATTTCACAAATGTAGTAATTCAATTATTACGCCTATTCTGTTTAAAACAAATCTTCGGTCGGGGAACGCCCAGCGGCAAGGGGCGGGACCACCCGTCCCGACGAGCGTTGGTTTTCAGTGTTTACAAACATAGTAACTATTA
>NZ_JAASHC010000057.1:0-1923 GCF_019734355.1 Bacteroides sp. K03 | reverse complement strand
GGTTCTTCTTCAATTTAGTTGAAAAAGACATGTTCCATCACCATCTTAATTCTTAGCAACTCTAATCCTGCCCTTCCATACATAGTTCGCTTCACTGCCTTTAGTTTGTTAACAAAGCCCTCGGTAATCCCATTGGTAATGTTATACTTGATTGTATTTTTGACGGCTTTATAATCTTTCCTTATTCCCAGTATAAATGTTTTAAGCGTTTGTATCTCTGTATTCCAATATTTTTTCATCCATCTTATTAGATCATATGTTTCTGTGCCTGTAATAATACAATAAAAGGATTTGGCTGCTTCATGCATTTGTCTAAACCAATCGAATTGATACAATGTCTCAATCAGTTCTTCTTCCGACTTATTCATATTTCCTTGATAGATTGATTTGGCAGTGATAGTAGATATCCGCTTGAGAGGTAATATCCTTGACCTTTCGTCGGTCTGTTTCACTCTTCGGTTGGGTTTGAAATATTTGGATCTAAATCCCCTGTGTCCATCACTCAAGTATCTGTAGTGGGCATAGAATGGGGCCAGACTTCCTTTGAAGCCCATGTTGCAAATCTGGGCATAAAGGGTACTCAGGGGTGTTCCATTTACAACCCCGTCTTCAATGTGCTTGTCATACAAATGGTAATCGGTCCTGGCTTTGCTGTTTCGCGGAGCAAGTTCTTGCATTCTGCAGAATTTGACTGCAGTCGGGCGGGCTATTCCTAACTTTTTAGAAATGGCAAAGGGGTTGAATCCCTTGAGCTGCAGTTCTTTCACCTCTTTAAACTTTGTCATGCGGGAGTCTGCTTTCGCTTTCTTTGGAGGTATATGGATCATGGCAGTCTGTTTTGGCTGTAAAAGGCAATCGTCCATGGATTCTTTCTCCCTGATTTTATTGCAGTATGCTGCATAATGCCCGCTTAGGAGCTTGTCCATACATTCGTGTATGTTTTTAATAAGATGGAATTTGTCTGCAACCTCCACAACATGCCGTCCGGTAGACGCAATGGCCGAACTATAACCGGTAGCCCTGTCTCTGCTGACGACATTTACACATGGGTGTTCTTCCATCCATTCGAGGAAACTTTTCGCTTCACGGTCACCCAACAAATCAACCGGATACTTATTTAATAAATCGATAACGATGCTGCCATATGACACGCCTTTGCGCCAAGCCCAATCGTCAACTCCAACTTGTTCAATCTCTTTGTTATCAGGAGGGCAGAGCTGATGTAGGCAACGCAGTATTGTTGATGAACTTAGATCTACGCCACAATACGAAAGTAGTTTACTGATGGTTCGGGAAGACATCATAAGACCATTACGAATGACAGTTAACTCTAATCGGCGTGTACGCCTGCGGTAGCGGAAGACTTCATTGCCGGGTTGTTCGGCAAATGTCTTTTGGGGGCAATCTGCATTTTTGCAGAAGAACTTGCGCGATTCCAAGATCAAAACAACCTTCTTGCCAAGTATGGACAAATCATTTATTGTTCTAGTGTATCGACTATGAACATGATGACTTTCACCCCCACAATAAGGGCATACCGCACTCCGCTTTGAACCTTTGGCATATAGAACTATCGTATTACCTTCATACCCTACATCTTCAATGGAAAGGTCGGATGATTCGTAAATAAAAGAAAAACTATTGTTTTTATGGAATAGGGTTGAACACAAGCCATTGTTTAATGAGGTTTTTATCGTAACTTTGTTACCGTTAGGTTTATCGGGCATTCCTTGATTCTTTGTGTTTGGCGATATAAAGATAACAAAAATGCCGGAAAACCTAACTCTTTTAGGAGATCAGTTATTATCAGTGAACAGAGCATTAAACTGATAAAAGAATGAGCGTTGATGATTTTGAATCCCATAGAGCCTACTTTGCAAAAGTGACTTATCAAACACGGTTCAACTAAATTGAAGAAGAACC
>NZ_JAASHC010000056.1:0-2031 GCF_019734355.1 Bacteroides sp. K03 | reverse complement strand
AATATTAAGAAATTTATTCTTATTAACGTTCATAAAGAACTATGTTTTCCATGGCAAAGATAATGGTAGAGGAAAAAACTTATCCCGACATCATAAGAGAGATATGACACCGGGATAAGTAGAATATATATTCAAATAGAATCAAAATATACGAAACAAGATGCATGTTTTTGCACTCTTTTGCATGATTAATTTTCTTATTGCATCTATTTTCGTTATTCACCTATCAGGAGAATAGATAGATTCCGAGCAAAATAATAGTATATCTAAAGTTTATACAGCTTTATGTAATCTTCCTTTTCAGAGATTATTTCGATTCATCAATCGTACAGATACTTACGCGATTCCAGTCCGGTTCTGAGAACATATCACCAATTCCCTGACCTTCGGCCGTAATTCGTGCAGCATCAATCTTATACTTTTTCACCAGAATAGTCTTAATAGCTTCGGCACGTGCTTTTGCCAGTTTCTCATTGAATGCCAGATTTCCTTCAGGAGAAGCATATCCTTTGATAACGACAGTTGTATTCACATGCTTATTCATATAAGAAGCTACTCGTTCTACATTGGGTAACTGCGATGCATCAACGACTGATTTTCCCTGTCGGAAAGTAATGATAGATTCAGGAATCCGACTGGTCTTTACAACCGTTTCAACAGGAACAACCTTATTGCGGCATTCATTCAGCTCACTTTGTAACTCGTTGACCTGCTGGTTGGCATTAATTAACTGATTATTCTTGTTGCCTACCTGCGAACGAAGATCATTAATAGCAAAATTCAGATCGGCTATCTCAGCAGGATCATAAGGTTTGACTTTCGTAAAATGATGTGTCCCGTTACTTGTCATAAAATGGTAAGTGATTCCGGCCGTCAGTTCAAAAGCAGCGTTATTTACGTTAAAGCGGCTCTTTGCTGTATTAAAATCGCCTTCCATATCATATACAATAGCTGGTCTTACTCCTAATGTCCATGCCTTAGTCTCTCCTAAATTGAAGTTTAAATTCATGCCGAAACGAGTAGACCAGGAATTCTGATCTCCAGGGCCGTTCATATAATAATGTAGCCAGCCCATACCAGCCAAAGCTTCAATCTCAAATAGACGGGGAGTTCCCTGATATCCTCCAAACAAATTCATCAAATTGACTTTACCTAACAAGCTGACATCAGAAGCATCGAATGCTGTCTTACTTTGGGTCGTGTTCACATATCCCATACCCTGAATACCCAAACCGAAGACAGGCGTAAGTTGCTTAGTTATTCCGAATCCGAAAGCCGGACGAGCATCTTTAAAGAATGAACTGTGAGTCAGAGGTGTCACAGCACCAGCATTAATTCCTATAGACCAGTTATCACCAAATTTAGTTCCCTGAAGAGCAGTCTCGCCTGTTTGAGCATTTGCAGTGAATGCTCCCAGTGCAAAAGCAGATACAATAATAAATTTTTTCATAATTAAAATGCGTTAAGTTGATTATAAAATAAACATATCATACATTTCATGTTGAAAGTTTATTTATGAAAGTAAAGTCCATATATTTATAATTCATGTATCCCAAACATTATCAAGCAGATACATTGTTTCAAATTAAGAGACTAAACTTTCTTTTTAATTCAATATTTAAAACAATATTCAATATCGTTTTCATATTAAAGAACATAATATATTTAATTTTAGTTCGGGGTATTAAAATGAAATTAACAACTATTTTGTTTTAAGAAGATACAGAATCAACCTTCTGTACTGCAAGAATACTTATTTCTACTTGTATTTAATCATGATTTGTGATGAATCAACTATCTATCAAACACTGGTTAAAGTTATAGTTCTTTAATAAATTATCGGTTAAAATAAAACACATTATTAACACTCGATATTAACAATTACTTTTGTTATGCAAGAATGTACACTTTTGCTACACAAACTTGTACACTTTCACATAGCAAAAATGTACAGTTAACAGGTTCTTCTTCAATTTAGTTGAACCGTGTTTGATAAGTCACTTTTGCAAAGTAGGCTCTATGGGATTCAAA
>NZ_JAASHC010000055.1:0-2112 GCF_019734355.1 Bacteroides sp. K03 | reverse complement strand
TCGCTTCGGGAGATTAGATTGCCCTTATTATTAAAAGTATAAGCCATATTCATTATGGCGGCGGCCGAAATGGATGAAGGCAGTCCACGACTGTCATAAAACTGAGTTTTCTCTACACGACTTCTCATACTAATAAGATAACGCAACTATACACAATCATTGGTACAATAAAATATATATTTCCAAAAGACCATAAAAGTATTTTTTCATCGCAATAATATTATTACAACAAACACAAATTTCATGAGATGTGATTACCACAACTAAAATTTCACCTCTATACTACTTCCTTCAAGAGGTTTATCATATAACTGATAGCCATTCATCCAGATAGGAAGTTTTTTCTTCACACATACAAATTTATCCAATAACATGAAAATAGATACATAATTTCTTAATTCTCTATTACGAGGAACCAGTTGAAATTCATATGTCCCATGTAATTTCGAAAAACCATATAGATTAAAACTATCAGTATATATATCATCTGCTTTAAGAAACACAAAGTGATTGGATAATTTTTCCCAAAAAGCCTTTTCCCCATAAATAGTGTCTATAGGTAATTCCGTTTTGGAATCTTTCTTTAATCGACTATAAATGAGCGTCAACTCGTCATTTATAAAATCCACTTCATGCTCTTTATCATACAATGTAGAATCAGGAATCACCATCCAAGTAGATAATAAATCCGAATTATCTTCTATCACCACCTTATATTTAGCATTAGAATAATCATTCAACTGTTCTAACCCATATTTATCTGAGAAAGTCATTGACATAGGAAAACTAGGGATACCTCCCTCATTCACCGAAATACCATGAAGATAGACAGCCTTCCCTGTATTATTCATATACGTGATATTTAAATAAGGAACATCCATAACTATACTCGAATCAATCGAGACTTTCTCACTTTTCCATACAATAGATAAGTTAACAGCTACATCTTGAGCATAAACATATCCGATACTTAAGGACATTATCAATAAAATTATCTTCCTCATTTCAAAATGGATATTTATAAGTTACATTCGAAGTCCAGCTAAAATTAACATAGCTCAATTTTTTGAATAAGTCACCATACTGACTTGCAATAGTACGAATATTATCAAAGGTATTAAAGCTTTTACCCCCCAATGAATTTTGAAAACTATATGCATGGAACTCCAACATGTCAACAAAATCAACAGTCAATTTATGTGAAAGTCCTGCTAAAACAGAATATTGTGAAACATGAACAAACTCATGGCCCATAGAAAAAAATAATTGTTTTGAACTACTAAAAGCCAAATATTTATTAAAATAAACATTTGATTTTCCTGTAAACAATCCATCTTTCGTCCTAAATGCAGCAGTCGCAGCAGGAGCATTATTTCTCATCATGGCTTGTTGTGACTTCTCTGGAACATTTTCAACTGTAAATTTCTTAATATTCTCCATTGGTGCATCTTTATACCACTCTTTCTGAGCTTTCAATAAAAAGTCATCAGTCCTGGGGAGTTCACTATTTTCAGTAATTCCCAATTCTTCACAACCTCGTTGATATGTTAATATCTGCTTCCTGTATTGAAGCCCCCCAGTTATTCCTCCCAAAACAATTCCACTAGCAGCCCCAAATCCACTTCCAATCAAACCTGACTTTAGGCTCTGTCCCCAAGTTCCTCCATTCATCCGTGTATTACCCATACCAGTAATCCATCCCCCGACACTTCCTCCAGCCCCCCCAATTATGCTCCCTTGCATCATTGCGCCACCTAAGGTAGTTGCCGTACCAAACATTCCTGACACTAACTGAGAAGCGCCTGCTCCTGCAGCCCCTGATAAAGCTCCAATTCCTGCAGCCTTAAAAAAATCACCAACGCCACCATGCAAATTACCAGTAAAACCTTGAATTGCTGCATTCATAATAGCTCCTATAAATATTGCTGCAAAAAAGAACTCTCCATCCGGGTCCGTATATAATAGCGGATTTCCATAGCAATACCCATATCGATTGTAATTCAACCAATTACCAGGTGCCTGCACATAAGGGTCCGGACTTAAAAACATACCCAGCAAAGGATCGTATACACGACCATTCATGTTTATCAACCCAAAACCATCCAAATGTTC
>NZ_JAASHC010000054.1:0-6538 GCF_019734355.1 Bacteroides sp. K03 | reverse complement strand
TCATCGTAGAGAAACAGGACGATCGTCGTAGAGAAACGGGACGTTTCTCGTAGAGGAAAAAACAAAAATAGCAACGCACTGAATAGCAATAGATTACAAAAAATAATAAATGTACACTTTTTTTATTGAAAACAAGTAAGGATTGATGATAACAAAAAAATAGAAATGGGAAAATACGCACAAAACCCAGAGCCCATCCCCCCCAATTAAATGTATACGAAAGACCTCAAACAAAGAAACAATTCAAAGAGATTTCTTCATAGTCAACTGATTCTCATCATCCAGACGTTGATAGGAAACTTCATTCATAATACGACGGATGAGAAAAATACCAAATCCACCAATAGGACGTTCTTCAATCGAAAGTGTCAAATCAGCATCAGCCACCACGGTAGGATCAAAAAAATATCCTCTATCCGTTAATAAAAAAATAAGCTGATTTTCATCAGAACTAACTTTTAATAAAATATCATGTGGTTCTTGAACCGGATAAGCATACATAATCACATTAACAACGGCTTCTTCCAAAGCCAGATTTATATTCATTTCCGTCTCTATAGGCAGAGCTAACTCTTCACATAAGTCTTTTACAAAATCAACCAAAACAGTGATTTCTTTTAAATCATTAGTTATTCTTAATTCTTTTTCCATGGTACTATTCTTTTGGGTCAAGTATTTCAGGTTTGTAACATATTAATAATATAGTCAGATCATCACTGGGTTCGGCTTCCTGCACATGTTGCGCAACCGAACCGACTACGGTATTTACCGTCGAACGCGCATCTGACCGAGGAGTATTCGCAGACAGAATTTTCAATAATCTTTCGTCACCATATAATTCTTTAGAGATATTCTCAGCCTCAGTCACACCGTCGGTATAAAGGAACAGTTTATCCCCTTTTTCTAAAATGATTTCATCGTCAGTATATATAAAATCATTAATAACACCTACAAAAAGATGAGTTTTCAAATCTAAAAACGAAACATTGCTACCAGATCGAATTAATATCGGTGGATTATGCCCCGCATTACAAAGTTTTAAACAACCCGTTCGTAAATCAAGAATTCCAACTATCAAAGTAACAAACATACTAGATTCATTACTGTCAGAGATCGAATTATTCATCTTTGTTACGATATCAGCCGGAGATAATACCTGTTGCGACAAAGTACGAAATAAGCTACGAGTTATAGCCATGAATAAAGAAGCTGGAACACCTTTACCCGACACATCTCCTATAACAAAAAAGAGTCGTTCGTTATCAATAAAAAAGTCATAAAGATCACCACCTACCTCACGTGCAGGACGCAAAATTGCATGAATATCTACATCATCACGATTAGGATAAGGAGGAAATACTTTCGGAATCATATTCATTTGTATCTCATGAGCAATAGATAGTTCACTTTCAATACGCTCTTTCATTGCAGTTGTTTGCTGTAATTCCGATACATACGTTGACAAAGAATGTTGCATATAAGCTAAAGAATCATGCAAATCTTTTATTTCATCATTCGAATTGACTTCGGGAAGCATTACATCAAAGCAACCTGTTGCAATGGCGCGTGCCGATTCCGAAAACTTCTCTAATGGCCGCACCAACCTACGGATTATACTATATATAAGTAAAAACAAAACCAGCATGATTGTCAAAGAGGCACATATAAAAAGGTACAAAGTAGAGTCTAACTCATGCAAAATGATAGATCCCGGACAAACTGTACAAACCGACCATCCTGTATTGGCAATAGTAGTATAAAATGCATATGAATCCTTCCCTTTATCATAAAATCTCACAGTTCCGGAGTGCCCGGCCAACATTTCATGACCGATATATTCCAACTGGGAATTCTGTGTATCAAAAGCCTCAGAAAAAATAGTCTCATTCATTATTTTCGTACGATCAACATGCGTCAGAAAGCCACCATTGCGACTAAGCAAAAAGGTATGACTAAATTCATAAGGCTTTAGCTTCCCTACCATATCAGTAAATTGCGACAAAGATATATTAGCAATAAATACGGCATATATTTCACCATTTACATCATAAAGCGGCATTGAGTAAGTACCTACAATAGTATTTCCTCCCCCGGCATCATAGTAAGGTTCACTCCAATAATTCTGTTTAAGTAGTTTGGGGATCAGATACCAATCCATACAAGGATAATCATAATCCTGACTACCCAGTACCTGATAGACAATTTCCCCATCTTTTCCGTTTCGAAAAGAAGCATAGGGCATAAAGTATTTCCCTTTTCTCTTATAATAATCAGGGACAAAAGCAATACCACTCCCCACAATAAGATCATTCTCCCTTACTACAGCAGTAACAATCCGGTACAACGAGTCGGGATTATTCAGATTCGCTTCCAGCATCCAGGTTGATTGTTTCATTGTTGTTTCCACTGTCAGCAACTGTGCACTGATTTGCGTAGACATATTATTCAGCACTCCATGAGTATAATCTACTGCATGCTCTATTATTTTATCACGACTGTAGGTATAGAACAAGAGTATTATAACAACAAAAACAGCCAACGTAAACGAAAGCACATAGATGCTTAATTGAGTCGCAAAAGATTTACAAAAGATATATTTCATAAAAACATGCTTATTTTACAAAATCTTCATAACTAATATGGTTACTCTTTTGCACATTCTCGGGCAACAGATGATTCACAGCACAGTTGAACCCTTCACGACTCAAATGATAAGTGCGCTTACCAGTCCGCCTATCAACTTGTAAACGGAGTACTTCTTCAAGCATCTTACGCTGATGATAACGGTTTGTACCTACATTACAACGATGAACTTGCTCCATAACGATATCAAGCGTTTCTTCCCGGTGTTCATTAGCCCATATCCACCCCCGAATACTTGCACGTACTAATTTACGAACAGCTTCCGGATGTTGGTATAAAAATTCTTCAGTAATATAGAGTCCATCTTCAGGCAAATTATATCCATAGTCAGCAAAGCGCAAAGTACAGGTAGAATCTATTTTCATTCCACATTCAATCAGTTGCGGATATTCATTAAAACTTCCTACCAAACAAATATCAACAGCTCCGGAAAGGAAAATATTAACGCCACTATTAAAACGAACCCATTCTACTTGCAAGTTGTAAAAACGAGCTATCTGATCAAGCAATTTCTGGCTCAAGTGATTCCAAACAGCTATTTTCTTATGTTGTAATGATGAAATACCCTTCAAAGGTGAACGACTTACCAACATTAAATTATTTTCCTGTGAAGTCTGCATTATATTCACGACGCGTGCGCCTCCCATAGCTCTTTCCGTAAGAGCATACGAAAGGTTCATTACTACCGCCTGCGCCAAACCTTTATCTAAAAAAGAAAAAGAGCTTTCCGAAATAAACGGATGGCGAATGTGCACCTCAAGCCCTTCTTCTTTATAAAAGCCCATCTTTTCTGCCACATAATACCCTGCAAACTGTGCTTGGGCAGTCCATTTGGGAGTAATAGTTATAGATTGGGCATTTACTTCAATAACAAAAAATGTCAATAATGACAATAGACCACTTGCTAAATGGATTTGTTTCATTTGTGTATGATAAATTCAACGGATGGTAAAAAGAGAAGAACACCCTGTCATATCAAATATCTTACGAATCTCGGGCTGAACAGCCTCGACCGCAAGACATCCATTATGCAGAGAAACGCTCTTTTGTAATATTATAAAGCTTCGAAGTCCGGAACTACTAATATATGTCATACCTTCACAGTTAATTATAATATTAGGAGTAGTATCTGCAAGCAAAGGCTGGATAACAACATTAAAATCATTGGCATTAATCGTATCCAGTCTGCCTTCTATAGCCAGCACGGTAACGTCTTCTATTTTACAAAGATTTGTTTTCATTGTTGCCTCTTGCCTCGGAAGCACATCAATCCTTTTCATCAATGTTAAATGATTCAATGTACCAATTGTACGATAGCTAACTTCATCCATCGTACGGCGAATAAGGCAAAATCGTAATCCTTCGGTGAGACGTTGCTCTAAAGACATAGTGACATCCGGACTTTCTGCCTGGATAGGATCAAACGAAATACCATCGTCTATAATTAAAAAGGTAAGAACTTGCGAGCTGACTTTAACCCGAAGCACTATTTCGCCTTTTCTACTTGTCGGATAAGCATGATTTATAATATTGATGATCGCTTCCTCAATAGCAAGATTTATACTCATCGTCACACAAGAACTTAACTGTAATGATAACGATAATTCCTCGATAAACTGAGTGATCTTAGCAATTTCACTCGAACTATTACTGATGATAATTTCTCTTTCCATATTTTTTAGATAACGTATCATATACATTTTAATAATTGTCTTGATTGTGACTAGCCGTCAAAGGTATTCGTTGAAAGTCATATAGCGAAATCTGTCCCAATAAAAAGCTTCCCATATCAGCATATCAGACAAAGTGGGACAACTTTCCAAGTTAAGCATAGTCCCATTTTGGCTAAAGTCCCCTAAATGGGACGCATTTTAAAGAAGGATCACTTTGCTATATTCCCGAATGACTTACTTTTGCCACAAAATTAAAAGGTAAAGATGGTCAGTGTAATCATGTTGTGTTTTGAGTTATTGCTTGATGCTATTGGCTTAGTAGCAGGAATCATTGTTTTTATACGCTCTTCCGGCAACAGCATTCAGCGATCATGGGGTATGTTGGCTATCTTCCTATCTCTTCTTCTTTTGTATGACAATACGGAATGGATATGGCTTTTTAATAAAGATGTCCAAAGAATGCCATTATTCACGGAAGTACCTTTAAACCACCTGTCGTTATGGCATATCGTACGCACTGTCGTCTTCTTTCAACTCTTTTCAATCTTCCCCATCGCTTCACTAAAACCGGGATGGATGAATCTGACGAGAATACTTAATTTATGTATTCCCATTTTACTCATTATATGCATTGCATGTTGCTACGAGTTATTTAACGGACAATATACAATCCTCAAATCATTCGCTGATATCAAACAAAACATAACCCGCCAGGATGTTGCCATGCGACTAATACTATTCATAGTAAGTGTTGTAGCGCCTTCTATTAATTTTCTCTTTCCTTATTTAAGGCAGTGGCTTCCAGTCCGGCGAAAACAAAGCAGGGGTATGACAACTTATATGGTTTGCTTTGGACTAATAATGTCCGGATACATCTGGCTAATGTTAGGAACCAGCGGACTTAGCTTTAACCTATTCGGGTATTTTGTTATCTTACCAACTATTTATCTGAATATATTGTATATATATAATGGAGACCCACTCTCGCTGCCTCCATTACCAGTAGAGAATCTACAATCGGAAGAGATAGAAGCTATTAAAGAAATAGAAGTATCCCCAATAGTACTTGAACTTAGTAATCATTTGCAAATGCTGATGAAACAAGACCGACCTTTTATTAATCCACAATATTCTTTACAGGATTTACTTAAAAGTCTAAATACCAATGAAAGCAGACTTAACAAAGCCCTGCACTATGATGGTTTTTCCGGATTCAGAGATTATATAAATTTTCACCGGTTACAATATTTCAAAGAACAAGCTATGGAAAAAAAAGAATTAACAGTCAAAGAGTTAATGTTTAAAAGTGGATTCACTTCACGTTCCAGTTTTTACCGTTATTTCTCCAATATCGAAAAAATGTCTCCAAGTGAATACATGGAAATGCTTCAAAAAGAGAATAAAGCAGTTTCCACTTAACAAATAAGTATTTTTGTTATTGTTAAATCAGATACATCTGAAAACAAAATTCTTTAGCCCCTGTTACTTAAGCAACTTAATATTTATAACCTAAACTTTAAAATTATGGCTAAAGAAAGTGTGAAAATCCTGCAAGGAAAGCTCGATGTAAAAAGTTTAATTGATCAACTGAACGCTGCATTATCCGAAGAATGGTTAGCATACTATCAATACTGGATAGGTGCATTAGTAGTTGAAGGTACTATGCGTACCGGCGTACAAAGTGAATTCGAAGAACATGCCGAAGAAGAGCGTCAGCACGCACAGTTACTAGCCAATCGTATCATTGAACTAGAAGGTGTTCCGGTACTTGATCCTAAAAAATGGTTTGAATTGGCCAGATGCAAGTATGACACACCAACCGAGTTTGATTCAGTCAGCTTACTAAATCAGAATGTAGCCTCTGAACGCTGCGCTATCCTCCGCTATCAGGAAATTGCAAACTTTACCAATGGTAAAGATTATACTACATGTGATATCGCCAAGCATATTCTGGCTGAGGAGGAAGATCATGAACAGGATTTGCAGGATTATCTGAACGACATTGCCAAAATGAAAGAATCTTTTCTGAAGAAATAAGTAGTAGTTTCTTTAAGAGTGGGAAGAGGGAGTTATTCTGTAAAAGGAATAGTCCCTCTTTTTTCTATAAGTAATACATCACAATATAAATGATTATTGGGCGGGGTATTATTGAAACGCAGAATTCTAAGACCTGCGCAAATATTTGTGCAAGAAAAAACAGTTAAATAAGTTAAATGGGTTGC
>NZ_JAASHC010000053.1:0-8405 GCF_019734355.1 Bacteroides sp. K03 | reverse complement strand
TCGCTTCGGGAGATTAGATTGCCCTTATTATTAAAAGTATAAGCCATATTCATTATGGCGGCGGCCGAAATGGATGAGGGCAGTCCACGACTGTCATAAAACTGAGTTTTCTCTACATTTCCCTGTTTAGTCTTAGTAAGCTGTCCGCGGGCATTAGCCGACAAGCCTTGCCAGATCCTATTGTCATAAGAATCGGTTACGGATATCAGATTGCCATAAGAATCATACGAATTGTTGATGACATATCCGTCCGGATAAGTCTCCTTCTTTATTCTGCCAAAGACATCGTAAGAAGTTTCAGCAGTATATGACTTTTCATTTTTTATGTTTTCGACGAGCTTCACAATCCTGTCTAGATGATCATAGGTAAACTGCTGGGTATGCTTACCGTCAATACGGATTTCGCTTAGCCTGTTATTACTGTCATAATCATAATTCGTAACCTCACCCTGACGATTCACTTTCGATAATAAACCTTTTGAATAAGTATAATTTGTGACCACAGGAGATTTTCCTATATGTATGCTTTGTGTCTCACTTTTCAGTTGTCCCCAGGCATCATAAACAGTCGTAATGACACCAGCATCCGGATCTGTCAGTTTTGTACGGTTTCCTACCAAGTCATATTCCATGCTAATAGGTGTCCCGCCTTCGGGAGTAGCAGTCTTCACTGCTCCCGAAGCATAATAGGAGTAAGAAACCGTTTTGCCATTAGTCGTTTGTGAAACGGTTTCACCCAAAGCATTCTTCACAGTAGTAGTAGTGGTGTTAGGCGAGGTCACTTGAGTAGTCAGTCCGCTATAGGAATAAGAAGTAGTGCCCAAAGGCGTAACAGAACTCTGCAAACGCCCATAGCTATCATAATAATTAGTGGAAGCCCAAGTGACAGATTCTCCTGAAAAGTAAGGTTCAGAAATACGATACAACTGCCCTTTGGAGTTATATTCCTTACTTGAAATAATTTCCTTTCCACCCAGGCCATAATACTTCTGACCAAGTTCACGCTCCATATTATCATACCAGACGGTAACAGGAGACTGACCGGAAGTTTCTGTATATTCGTAAAATCTGCTTCCGACCATACTACCGGTACTTGCCCATTTCAGGAGTTTTACGGATTCCACCTTATCCGGTGAAACTGTTTTAATCTGACGACCGAATCCATCATATTCATAAATTGTAGTACCCAGCCTGGATGTCTCGCTTAAAAGCAGACTCCGGCCTTCATCATAGTTATAAGTGACGGTTTCATTCAACAGGTTATTCGTTTTTCTGGTAATGAAACGTCCGGTAGACGAATAAGCCAAAGAAGTAGAACGCGATTCATTACCGGCCTTGAGGGTTATTAATCCCGGATTCCCATATTTATCATAATTGCTATAAACTGTAGAGATAGCAAAAGAGGTATTCGGGTCCTCTGTTTTAGTCAGCAGATTACCTTTGCCATCATAAGTGTATTCTTGTGTACGAATATCATCGGGAACACCTGCCCTGGATTTTGTAGTTGTTATTTTTTCTATCTTATTGGCACACCAGGAACCTTTCTTTATATATTTTAATTCCTGAGTCTCAGTAAAGGAAGTGCCATATTTCGTTACAATACTTTGAGGATTATTACTGTCATCATAGCGACTATATTCTTTAGTCACAGTAACATTGCTCAAATAATCTTTCTGTGTTTGAGATTGAAGCTGAAGATGAAAAGCCTTCTGCTGTTTCACAAAACTGTACACATTCTTACTCTCACTAATGAGACTCCCACTTGTAGTCTTCGTCAGTGTACTTTTAGGGTAAGTAACATAATACTCAGTATTCATATCATTCTCATTAACGGTTATCCGGCCATTAATATTGTCACGAATTTGTATATTCTTAAATCCAAAGAACCCTTTACCTTGCTTGTGAATCAATGGAGTACCGAAGGTATATTGCTGATTAAACAATTTTCCGGTGATCTGGCTGGCAACTTCAAACTCAGGAGGTAAAGATGTCAGGATATTGGCATCAGCAGTAATATTTGTACCACCGTTAAAAGGACTTTTTACGCTCTTATAGTTGATAACATATTCATCCTCATAAGCATTCTTTATTTTAAGTATCTTATTGAACTTTACTCCCCGACAGAAGGTGTAGTAATGAGGTTTTATCGTAGAATTCACAAGGTAAGTATTTTCAACAAAAACATTTTTATTCAGTCCGGAATCAAACTTACCATAAACAGAAAAGTCAAAATCCTGTGAATTCTTATTGTTTAATCCCATAACATTAACAAATGTATTCCCGACATTCAATAATAACTTCATGCTGTAATCTTTTATCTGAGGAAAATACCCGCTATGATCATAATTAGGGTATTTTACTAATATATCCGTCTTCCCATCTTGATTTATATCCAACAACATTATTTTCACAGTATTATCCGCTGGAATTACTTTTTTATCTAAACCAGTATCGAATAATGATTTACCAGTTGAGTTCCAAATACTCCAATATCTATAGTCTGAACGTACATATTCCTGTCTTAATATATCAGTATTACCATCCCCATTAAAATCACCAATATGTATCTTATCTTTATGATGAAACTTATCCGTTGAATAGATATTAACAAAAGAATTAGACAATTTACTATATTCATAAAAATTGGTAGTATTGTCCGTCATACACATCAATTCCTGCTTCCCATTTCCATTTATATCGGTAAGATATATCCTTTTACAATAGCCTATATCAGAAGAAACGCCATCAACAGAAAATTTACATATATAATTATTACCCACTATCACCATAAATTGAGTACTACCGTCTCCCAAAAAGTCACCAGGAATAGCATACAACTCATCCTTTCTACCAAAATCATATTCAGACAACCTTATATTCACATCGCCACTGGAATAAGCACCAAATACACCATTCTGATATTTAAAGCAATATAAAGAATAATAAGGACTGGTAGCCGCTTCTCCTATATAAAGTTCATCTTTACCATCATTATCATTGTCAGCAAAAGCAAATGTGCGATGAGTATTCCAATCAAACTCATCAGCTTCCATTACATAATAAAACCAACCATTGCCACCGTTGCGATACATTACCCAAAGGTATTTCATATTACCGGCAGCATTTTTCATTTGGAATTTCACCACTGGGTCCGAAATTCCATCTCCATTAATATCTCCCCAAAATTTTATCGTAGATGAGATTTCATACCCTTCAGAATTCAACGCTTTAAGTCGGGGAGTTTGTTGGAGTGTCATCTCAGAGGAATATTCTTGACTATAACTATGGGCTCCCCATGTAAATTCTATCGGTAAAAATGATTCACCACTGGCATTTGTCTTTTTTATACTTACTAAATGATAAATATCTCTCTCTGGCTCATATTTCAAATCATACGTTTCAAGTGTTTGAGAATTGAGTCCTTTGACAACTATTTTTTTTAAACAATTACGGTTTCTTGTCTCCATTCCGTCAATGTACATAGGCCCCATATTAGCTATAACATCATATTCAAAGTAGATAGTTGCTACAATTTGTTTGCTGCCATTTTCTTCGTGTCCGTATATTATTGACGACAGACGGGTATCACTAAAGCTATAAGAGCCGGACAAAGAATTATTTGTAGCATAAACATATTCTACAAAATTGTGGTTCGGATCGGTTATTTTATGAAGAGCCCAACCCAAATTGTAAAATTCTGTATCCGGTAAATTCAATGAAGATGATTTAACAGGAAAATAAGAAGCTAAAGAAGATCGGTTTCCATATTCCAAAACATTTCCATCTTTCTGGAATATTTTGAAATATTTAGGTCCCCAGGCAGTGATATTGTAACCGACTATTTTATTAGATTCGTCATTCTCTGTCCGGTATTCAATCGTATCAGAAGAAGATACTAACGGACCATTTACAACCAGACGCTGTCCATCCAATGCCAAAGGCGAATATTTGTCCCAAATGATTCCACTCTTTTCATTATCATAATAATAATTCTTAGGAACACGGGAAATCATGGACAATCCACCTAAGTTCCATCCCCAACCCGCAATACCATTACCGGACTGACTATTATACACCAAAGATATGTTGGGCTGCACGCCATTAACTCCCGGAGGACAAGATATAGGAATTGTATATGCTGCATTCCCACTGGCACCGACATTTAATTCTCCCGGAATTTTCCCAACAACAGCTCCCTGAGAGGCATCTCCCACTATCGTTCCATCGGGCCTGGCATAAGTATTGTCTGTCGGAGGGAATAAAAGGCAAGGATTTGTATAAGCATGAAAACTCTCTCCCGGAGTGGCGGTATAGGAAAAACCCGGTTTTAACAGTATATAATCACGAGCTACATAAGAATTATTTCCCGATTGAGGTGTTTGAAGTTCCCAATTAGGCTGTGTATTTTGCGCCTTACTATTAGTGATAAAACATATCATTAAAATAAAAACAAAATATATCTTTTTCATAGTAGTAGAGTTTTATTGTTTGACTATCTTATATTGTACAACTTCCTCTCCATATTTCAGAATAAGAATATAAATACCAGTACTGTATGTGGATAAATCTAAAGAGACATTCCCATTTCCAATCTGCTTTTCATTTAATAGTTTTTGCCCGGAAGAAGAGTAAAGTGTAAAATCATAACAACAATTTTCTTCACCTGAAGAGATTTCCATATTTAAAAAACCTTTTGTTGGATTCGGAAATACCCTTATTTTACATTGCATCAATTCTTGCTCCAAAGGAGAGATTTCATCATCAACAGATTTAGCACGTGTATTTATAGAAATTACAACTCTGCTTACGCGGTTACCTGCATGATCATATTCATAAACAACTTTATAAGTTTGGGCAGAAAGTTGAAATATGGCAAACAACAATACTAAGAAAGATAAATATACTCGTTTCATATCATTTTACATTTTATAGTTCATAATAGCCTTCTCATATTATCATTTTTTTATTTGTGATTTCAAGTCCTCTATTTCCTGCTTCAAATCTATTATGTATAAAGTCAGTTCTTCTATTTTCTGAAGTAACAAAACATCCGTCTCTGCCAAATTGACTCCATTAGCTTTGACTTCTTTTTCCGAAGGAACACCAGGTAAAGTCCCATTCTCATCAATATGTCGTTTTACTTCTTTTAGAGTAGGAAGATTATATCCTCTTTTAAATACAAAATCAGCCCAGTCAGACTCTACCCGGATTTCTTTAGCTCTAATAGTACCATTTACATCCAATTTATTTTGAGGATTAGTCGTGCCAATTCCAACTCTGCCTAAATAATCAATATGCATCCTTGGTCGTAATGATACCATAGCCGTATCCTGACTAGTTAAAAATTGCAAATACGTTCCATACCACCCAGTCCTATAAGCCCTTATAGCACTCATACCAGCATCTTTAAAACTAAAAATAATATCACGTTTACTTCCTTCATAAAGAGGTCTGTTAGGTCCGCGAATAACCAACGCAGAATATGTATTATCTTGCTCTGAACCGATAGCTAATCCGTCAATGCCAGATCCATTTTGAGAAAAAGTTAAATTAATACTACCAACCAGGGATAAAATAAGAATCACTAAGGTGGTTAGAATGTCTTTTTTCATAATATTAAAATTTAAACGTTAACACTAAAGAGAAAAGTAATCTCCATAAAGTATGGCAAACTTACGTCTCGCTACACCCCAAACGGAAACCTTATTGTACAAAAATAAAGAAATATGTCATAAAAACCTAAAAAAGCACCCGGACAAATCAGACACTAAACGAGCAGAATAAACACCTAATTTTCAGAACAATACAATATAAAAGCAAAAAAAGACCCGGACAATTGAAAAAATATTTTCATCTGTAATATTTAAATCCACACCATATAGCTATAAATAGAAGGGAGAGGGGAGAATTGAGAAGGGAGAAGTAAGCTGCGCTATCACGCTGCATAGTACTTCTCCCTTCTCAATTCTCCCCTCTCCCTTCTATATCATTCTCCCTTCTCAATTCTTATACGTGCATCCACTGCTATCACCTCTTTTTCTGTGGCCAATAGTGGATTGATATCCATCTCCTTTATCTCAGTCGCAAACCGTAACAGAGTAGAGAGACGAACTATTATTTCGGCAAATTTATCTTCATTCACTCCTTTTTGTCCACGGGTACCCTGAATTATTTTATAAGCCCGGAGCGAGTGAATCATAGAATAGGCTTCCTCATAAGACAACGGGGCAAGACCGGAAGAAACATCTTTCAATACCTCCACAAAAATTCCTCCCAATCCGCACAACACCACATGCCCGAATTTCTCTTCGTATTTAGCACCAATGAACAACTCTGCACCTTTCAGCATAGGCTGTACCATGATAGCATGCGCTTCCGGTATCTGCATCATCCTATCGAACTCTAACGCCAGATGCTGCTCTCCTTTTATATTCAGCACTACACCACCTACGTCCGATTTATGCACAGGTCCTACTACCTTCGCCACCACAGGAAATCCACAACGACGGGCAAAAGCAATCACCTCTTCTTTATTTCCCGAAACAAACTCGTCAACAATCGGAATACCTGCCGAGTGGAGCAATGCCTGCACATAATGCGGCTCGATATATCCATTTGCCGGAATAGAGTCAATGATGCGACGAATACGGGGAACATCCACACCAAAAAGTTCAATCTCATTCGTTGCCGGCCGCGGGGCATTTACAATGCGCGACAAAGCCGTACCAAGTGTCACTTCATCTGCAAAGTTCACATGCCCTTTGGCAAGAAAAGCTGCCACTTCTGCCCCTGCCGTATTGATGGACGGAAGAATCGGGAAAATAGGCTTACGGCAAGTCTGCATCTTTTCGTGCAATACATCGTACATTTCAAACATGGTCACTAATCCCGGTGTACCAAAAATGGCCATCATGGCATCTATATTTTCAAACTTTTCTTCACAATAATCAATACAGAGACGGAGATGCTCCGGTGTACCGGTAGCAAGGATATCAATCGGATTTCCCACAGCAGCACCGGGAAATAATCCGGCTTTCAGTTCATCTGCCGCCTCACCTTCCAGCCGGGGGACATTCAATCCGCCTTTGCTTAGTGCATCGGTCAGCATCACTCCCGGACCACCGGCATGGGTGATAATAGCAAAGTTCTTACCTCTCAACTCCGGCAAAGTAAAGACACAACCAACCGTAGTAAGCTCCTCGCGTGAATAGCAACGCACGATACCTGCCTTACGGAACAATGCCTCTACGGCAGAATCGGGACTTGCAATAGCCCCTGTATGTGAGGAAGCTGCACGACTGCCACTTTCGGAACTTCCAGCCTTGATCGCTGCAATTTTACATCCCTTTTTTATCAGCGATGAAGCATGGAACAACAGTCGGTCGGGATCACTGATACTCTCTATATAGAGCAGTTTAATTCCGGAATCTTTCTCCGGATCAAATGTTTCGTCCATATATCCCAGCACATCTTCCACGCCAATCTGTTTGGCATTTCCTACAGACCATACGGAATTGAACTGCAACCCTTTCGTCACCGCACTCTCGAGAATAAATACCGCCGTAGCACCGGAGCTGGAAATCAAATCCACTCCCTTCGGACTGAGTTGTGGTATAGGCTGACTGAACACACTGTGATGCCAGGTATTCATCACTCCGATACAGTTGGGACCGATAAGCGATGCGCCATATTTATTTACCGTTTCAAGAATTCGCTCCTCAAGCAAGGCACCTTCATGCGTTTCTTCGCCAAAACCTGCAGAAAGAATAACAAATGCACGGGTCTGTTTTTCACGTGCCAAAGTCTCTACCACATCCGGACACAGGGCGGCCGGAATGGCAAGAATGGCAAGATCGGTATCGGGTATATCTTTTGCATCGGCAAAAGAAGGAATTCCCTGCACTTCTGCTTCTTTGGGATTTATAGCACGAAGTTCACCACGGTATCCTCCGCTGATAAGATTTTTCAGAATAGCGCCTCCGGGCTTATGTACATTATTTGATGCGCCCACTACGACAATACTCTCTGGGCGGAGCAACTGAGTTGTAATCATACGGCTGTATATTATTCGGTTATTAATGCACAAATATAATGTTTCTTCAGAACAAAAGGTACATAAAAGAGATTCTTTTCATTATACCTTTTAAGACAGGTAAGATATATACTTATAGGAATACAGTATATCAATATATTAGTGATAGCAAACACGGAGTAAGGACAAACAACACCCGGATGTTGTTGATCAAAACATCCGGATGTTATCTATAACAACATGGGGATGTTTTAGAGCAAAACACCCGGATGTTTTCTATTCTTTAAACATGGATACAGGGCCGACGCATTAAATAATTTACTATTGCATATGTACTTTTCTTATTGTTATTTAATTGAATATTAATTATTTA
>NZ_JAASHC010000052.1:0-12038 GCF_019734355.1 Bacteroides sp. K03 | reverse complement strand
GATTTTGAATCCCATAGAGCCTACTTTGCAAAAGTGACTTATCAAACACGGTTCAACTAAATTGAAGAAGAACCATTCTTGTTATATAAAAGTGTACATTTTTATCATGCAAAACTGTACACTCTTGTATCCATTGATAATCAGCCTGTTACCTCTTATCTATATTCCCATCGCCCGCCGTACTTCCCCGTGCGGGAAGCACATCTAAGTCATCCAGAATCTTTTTTATGTCTACTGGTTGAAGGCGTCCATATACTTTCTCTCCTATCATCACTACGGGGGCAAGGCCACAGGCTCCCACACAGCGGAGGCAATCTAATGAAAACTTTCCATCCGGTGTGGTCTCTCCTACTTCGATACCTAAAATACGTTTGAATTCTTCTAATAATTTTTCCGAACCTCTTACATAGCAGGCAGTCCCCATACAAACTGAGATAGGGTGTTTCCCTTTGGGAGTCATTGTAAAGAATGTATAGAAAGTAACTACTCCATATACTTTTGATACAGGGATATTGAGTTTATGGGCTATGATGCGTTGTATCTCTTCCGGTAAATACCCATGAAGATGTTGGGCTTCGTGCAGAATATTAATGAGCTCTCCCGGAGCATTTCCATGTATGTCACAGATTGCCTTTATCTGTTCGACTACTGTGCATGCTAATTTTATATCTGACATAGTTTTATTTTTTATACGTTAATCAATGGCTTTATTGAAATAATGTGTGTGCAGTAGCATATGTGCTTTCTCACTGAGAGGTTTACCCAAATATTCTTCATAAAGTTTTTGAATATATGGGTTTTCGTGTGATTTCCGCAAAGGTTTCTGCGCATCTTCTTCATATAAAGCACGAGAGCGTGCATACAGTATATCTGCCCGTCCGTGATGGAGCGGTTGCCCTCCGCCACCAATACATCCTCCGGGGCAAGCCATGATTTCGATAGCATGGTACTCATTATGTCCGTTTCGGATATCTTCCAACAAGCGGCGTGCATTCCCTAAACCATGAGCAATCCCCACTTTCAACTCAAAGCCATTCAGGTTGATGGTAGCCCGGCGTACTCCTGCCAGTCCTCTGACGTGTTCAAAGTTTACATTATCCAACGTGGTACCTGTATAAATTTCATATACAGACCGTAAGGCAGCTTCCATAACTCCACCGGTTGTTCCAAAGATAACACCGGCTCCCGTTGATTCTCCCATTGGATTGTCAAACTCACTGTTTGGTAACAGGTTGAAACCGATATTAGCACGTTTGATAAGTGTAGCCAGTTCGCGGGTGGAGATGGAATAATCCACATCGGGATTGCCATTGACTTTAAACTCTTCCCGGTCGCATTCGTATTTCTTTGCCAGGCAAGGCATGATGGAAACCACTATTAGTTTTTCACGTGGAATACCCATTTTCTCTGCCCAATATGTTTTGGCAATGGAGCCGAACATTTGCTGCGGAGAACGAGCCGTAGATGGGATATTTAGTAAATCGGGAAAATGATGTTCAAAGAAGTTCACCCATGCCGGGCAACAGGAAGTCAGGATAGGCAAACATACATTTTTATCCCCATTTAGAAAGCGTGTGAGTCTGTCCAGTACTTCTGCACCCTCTTCCATAATAGTGAGATCAGCTGCAAAGTCGGTATCGAATACATAATCGAAGCCTAATTCACGGAGGGCATATACCATTTTGCCTGTAACCGGGGTACCGGCGGGCAAACCGAATTCCTCTCCTAAGGCCACGCGTACAGCAGGAGCTGTTTGTACAATAACCACTTTATCAGGATCGTCCAGATCTTCGAGGAGCCGGTTGGTATGATCGCGCTCGGTGAGCGCTCCTACCGGACAAACAGCAACGCATTGTCCGCAATAAGTACATTCACTCTCACTCATCTTTTTATCGAATGCAGGAGCTATAGTTGTATTGAAGCCTCTGCGTACAGCTCCCAAGGCACCTACTGTCTGTACATCATTGCAAACGCTTTCACATCGTCTGCAAAAAATACATTTATCCATGTTGCGAACGATGGAAGAAGTTACTTCCCGTTTACGCAATGAAAGCTCTCCGCCAGTGAATGGCATTTCGCGTACGTTGAAACGAAGAGCAAGGTTTTGCAACTCACAATTGCCGGATTTTGGGCAGGTCAGACAGTCATTCGGGTGATCGGACAGGATAAGTTCAGCTACTATTTTTCGTGCATTCATCACTCGTAGTGTACTGGTACGCACTGTCATCCCTTCTGTACATTTAGTGGCACAGGCAGGAGCAAGATTCTTTCTACCCTCCACCTCTACCACACAGATACGGCAGGAAGCTGGATTGTTTTTGATACAAGTACCCTTCAGGTCAATGTGGCAGAGGGTTGGTATGTTTATGCCGATTTCGGTGGCGGCTTCCAGAATGGTAGTACCAACAGGTACGGTTATCGAGTGACGGTCTATTTGTAGTGTTACTTCTTTTGTTTCCATAGTCTTTGAGATTAACATACAGAGATTGCGTTAAATTTACAGCGTGCCATACACATGCCACACTTGATACATTTTTCGGGAAGAACAGTATGTGGTTTACGTGGCAGACCTGTGATGGCATCTGCCGGACAGTTTTTGGCGCAAAGGTGACAACCGATACACAGATCGGGGTTGATATAGTACGTGAGCAGAGATTTACATTGTTTGGCACGGCAGGTCTTATCCCGTACATGCTCTATGTATTCATCATAAAAGTTATCCAATGTAGACAATACCGGGTTGGGAGATGTCTGTCCCAATCCACACAGCGCGGTATCTTTTATGACTTTACCAAGCGTTTGCAGCGTCTGTAGATCTTTTTCTGTAGCTTTACCTTCCGTTATTTTATTGAGTAGTTCCAATAATCGTTTATTACCGATACGACAAGGGGTACACTTACCACAGGACTCTTCTACCGTGAAATCAAGGAAGAAGCGGGCTACCGATACCATACAATCGTCTTCGTCCATGACAATCATTCCTCCGGAACCCATCATGGAGCCGGCAGCAAGCAGGTTGTCGAAGTCGATAGGTGTATCGAGGTGTTTTTCTGTGAGGCAACCACCTGACGGGCCTCCTGTTTGTACAGCTTTAAACTTTTTATCTCCTTTGATTCCTCCGCCTATTTCATAAATTACTTCCCGTAGTGTTGTCCCCATTGGAACCTCTATCAACCCTACATTATTAATCTTTCCGGCTAAAGCGAAAACTTTCGTCCCTTTAGAGCGCTCTGTACCGATGGAAGCAAACCATTCGGCTCCGTTGATTAATATAATAGGTATATTTGCTAATGTTTCTACATTGTTCACATTGGTTGGTTTGTTTTGGTATCCCGATTCAGCCGGGAAAGGTGGTTTCAAAGTAGGTTCTCCCCTTTTACCTTCCATAGAATGGATAAGTGCAGTCTCTTCACCGCACACAAATGCACCGGCTCCATATCTTATATCTATATCAAAGCAGAAATCTGTTCCTAATATGTGTCCGCCTAATAATCCGTATTCACGGGCCTGTGTGATGGCTGTTTTCAACCGATGTATGGCGAGCGGATATTCTGCACGGATGTATACCAAGCCTTTGGAGGCTCCGATGGAGTATCCGCACAAAGCCATTGCCTCAATAATAGAATGGGGATCACCTTCCATGATTGAACGATCCATAAATGCTCCCGGATCTCCTTCATCAGCGTTACAGACTACGTACTTAATGTCGGATTCCTGACGGGCAGTCAGTTCCCATTTCAGACCTGTAGGAAACCCACCACCTCCCCGTCCACGTAGTCCGGAGCGTTTTATTACATCTATCACTCTATCCGGAGTATGGTTGAGCAAGTAGTTTGCTAAAGCTACATAACCATTGCGTGCGATGTATTCTTCTATATTCTCCGGATCTATAAATCCGCAGTTACGCAATGCAATTCGTAATTGCTTCCGATAGAAATCCATGTGTTTGGAGTCACTTACTTTTTGTTCCGTCTTAGGATCAGTGTACAGCAGGCGTTCTATTTTCTTTCCTCCTATAATATGCTCCTTTACAATTTCTTCGGCATCTTCGGGGGTGACTTGAGTATAGAAAGTGTTGTCCGGAATGATTTTTACGATAGGACCTTTTTCACAAAAGCCAAAGCATCCGGTCGTGATTACTTCTACTTTGTCTGCTATTCCGCTTTCTTTAAGTATTTTGTTCAGATTGTCAGCAATAAGGTGACTGGAAGATGCTTTGCAGCCCGTACCTCCACAGATCAGAATCTGCAAATGTTGTGAACCAAGAGCCAGCCCACAACTGTTTTCAGTTACTTTATCATTGCTCTCTTCACGTAAACGGAGGGCAGTCTCCGCACTTCTTCTGATCTTTTCAAGATCGTGAATTGATAGTATTTTCATCCGTATTAAATTAAGTTCGTAGCAAATATAGTAATTCAAATGATTATACAAAAAGAAAGCGTGTGAAATATTAAAAGGAAAGTATTGTATGAAAATTAAATAGCTTATTTAGGATATATTTGTATACTGGAGGTTGCAAAAACGATTTTAATGTATCATTAAGACAGAGCAGTATCTATCTGATGAAACGCGGATTAACACAAATGAACGCAGATTAAAAGACTGTAGTTCTTTATCATACATTTGTTTTCCTTTGCGAAAATCTGCGTTTATCTACGTTTCAATAAAGATTAAAAAACTCTGTGGAACTCTGTGTTACTCTGTGGTGAAATACACTCAAAACCGTTTATATTTAATAAGAACTTTATTTTTTAAAGCGTATTTCTCGTCTACTACTCTATCTGTAGGGAAAAATGTGAATATAATCCTCCAATCTTCTTTTTGATAAACGAATTTTCGTGCATTTGTTCCTTGTTCTATTAACACAAGTTTCTCCCGAATGAAGCGTTCTATGTCGGATGGTATAACGATCCCTTCCCGTGAGACTTCTGCTGTAATGAAGAATCCCGGTGTTGATAACTTTGAAATGAATTCCAGAATCTGTTCTGTCATTTTTTCTCTTTCTTTTCTACCATAACCTGTAATAGTTTGCCATAAGCATCAAATGATTTACGTGATGCCAGCGAAATGGTAATCATTAATGAAAGCATGGAAGCTGTAAATGTAATGACCATAATCATCATTTGATATTTGATAGCCACATTCGGACTACTTCCTCCCAATATCTGACCAATCATTGTTCCCGGAAGTGCAACCAGTCCCATTACAGCAATGTTGGCTATCAGTGGGCTGAAAGCTTTAATAATTGCCTGCCGGATGAAAGGTGCCTGTGCTTCCTGCCGGGTAGCTCCGTTGCCAAGCAGATAGCAATAGAGTTGTTCTTCCCGTTTCAAACCACTATAATAGGTATTCAGTGCAATGACATTACTCGAAAGCATGTTTCCCATTAAGATACCGAAAATAGGAATGAAATATTGTGCGCTGAATACATTGTCCAGCTGTAGCACTACGCCAATAAAGTACATCCCAACCAGGACAACACTGCATAGAAAGCCTACACTGATAGGAATCAATAGTATTTTTCGTTTTAGCCCGGTACGTACGAGAGCTGTCTGTCCGGCTACAAATATCATAATAATCACCCACAGAAAGTTTATCCACGGATTATTCCACAGAAACAGATATTTTAAGTACATCCCGATAAGGAAGAGTTGTACGATCATACGTGCTGTACCGATAAGAGTGGCTCTGAGTAGTCCGGTTTTAAATTTCCACAAATAAAATACAGGGATTATCAGTAAGAGTAACCCTGTTAGCAGACTGAGGTATGATATATCGATGGTTCCCATGGAAATATTTACGATTAGACGATTTACGAGTTACGATTGAAGTTACAAATTTATTAACTGATTACAGCCGTGAGCAAAAGTTTTATCGTGCGAAACGGCTAAAACGGATGCTCCTTGTTCTGTTTGTCGGTGAAAAAAGGCCAGTACTTTATCTGTAGATCCGGAGTCGAGTGCCGAAGTAGGCTCATCTACTATGATAAGTGGCTTTTTCAACAAGGCAGCCACGGCTATCATAATACGTTGCCGTTGTCCGCCGGATATTTCCCCTACCCGTTTTCGATACAAATCTTCATCCAGCCCCAGTTCTGCAAAACAACTGAACAGTCTTTCTTCAGAAAAAGAGGCTCCCCTGTTTGCTTTAAGTTCGAAAGGTAACTGTACCATTTCTTTTACCCATTCCATAGGCAGAGCCAGTTCCTGCGGAATCCAAGCTATCTGCCGACGAATGGTGTCAATGGTATTTCGGGTCAGTTCGAAGTCACCTACGGTAATTGTTCCTTTACGGAGAGGGACAAATCCCATGACAGCATTTAGAAGAGAAGTTTTTCCTCGCCCCGATTCGCCTGCGATACAAGCGGTTTCACCTTTATGTAACTGCATGCAAAAACCGGAAAAGAGCTCTTCGTCTCCGAAAGCAATACATGCATTGTCTATTTGTAGCATTTTACTTCTTTATTCTATCTTTCTGGCAAAGGTAAACAAAATATTGGAAGAATCGTAGAATAATCTACTTCACATACCTCTTAAGTCTGTTTTTGCAGAAACATTGTTTGGGTGTTATTTCTTGTATATTCTCATTGATTTTAAATATAGCTGACAACGATTGTTTTGCTTGAATACTGCGAGTATGCTTAATTGATGTTAAATAACAACATTCCGTTTGGGGTGTTCCTATCTCTCATATGTTTTATCAAATAGAGTTAATTATTAAATCTTTCTATTATGAAACACATTTATGTATCATTACTGAGTGTCTTTTGCTGTATGTATGCCCTTCCCTCCAATGCTCAGCAGTTAGTAGCCACAGCAGGTGAAGATTCCCCTATAGCAACATGGGCTATAGGAGAAGTTATAGGTGGCCATTATCAATCAGATGATTGTATGGTTATTCAAGGCATTTTGTCTTATGTATCCTTTTCTTCACTTGTTGGACTTGAAGACAATGATTGGCAGGATAAAACGGCTATATGGCCCAATTCGGTCAGTGATTATATAAATGTATGTATACCTCAATACAATACTCCGATACAAGTTCGTATTTATTCGTCGGATGGAATGCTTGCAAAGCAATTTCGTCTGTTGAGATCCAAAGAAACTTTTGATTTATCGTTTTTGGCTCCCGGTATGTATGCTGTTAGATTGATTGACATAGATGGTAAAGCAGTAATAACCCAAAAAATCATAAAATTATGAGACACGTTCTTTTATTTATCTGCCTTTGTACTTGTTTGAGTTTGTTTGCCACTAATCCCCAGAAAGGATTTAATTATCAGGCAGTCATACGAGATGCTTCCGGAGTTGCTCTGAAAGAGCAAAATGTAACGCTTTTGGTTACTGTTTTATCTGATAATCAAGTCCTTTATAAGGAAACACATCAGCTTACCACATCTGTTTCAGGGTATGTGAATATGATAATAGGTGCCGGAACCAGTGTTTCGGGTACATTTGAAAACATAGAATGGAGTGCTCAAAATCAGTCCATAAAAGTAGAACTTGACAGAGGCAACGGTTATGAAGTGATTAATACTACAACATTGAATAGTGTGCCTTACGCTAAATATGCAGAATATGCGTTAGGTGATGATTCCGAAGTACTTCAAAAATCAATCAATGCATTGAAAAAAACAAATGATAGTTTAATAAACTGTATTGTTACCTTGGAGGCAAGCTTGAAAAAAAATGAGACATCTATCAGTGATTTGAAAGATGCTACCGCATCATTTACCGAATATCAGGAACTGAAAGATAAAAAATATACTCCTATTCTTCCGTCGGAGAGCTTAGGACAGGTTAATATAACAGTTAATCTGAATGATGTGACAAAGGATTATCCGGTTTCTGCCAAGTTAACTTATAGTGGTGGGAATGGGTATGGATTCAAGTCGGATATAGAGATAACCTATCAGGGATCTTCATCCATGTCTTACCCCAAGAAGAACTTTTCTATTGACCTTGACAGGAAAATAAAATTTGGAAACTGGATACCAATGGACTCTTATCATTTGAAAGCTAATTATATAGATGCCACACAGGCGCGTAATGTCTGTATGGGACGTGTTATCGATGATGTTGCCGGTACATTACCTTTTGAAAAGCAACGTCCCTGGCGTTCGGGTTGGGGAGACAATATCAAAGGGAGTGTATTGGATAATGGTGCCAAAGGGCATATTGACGGATTTCCTGTGGAGCTTTACATTAATGATGAGTACTATGGACTGTATACCTGGAACTTGAAGACGCATCGTGACAACTTCTGTATGGATAAATCCAATCGTAAACATATCTTATTGAAGGCTGAAGACCATAACTATTTCTATGGTTTTGTTGCCGGTAATTGGGAAATGAAGAATCCTAAGATAGATGGTGTAAGTGGTTTGGGTGACATTCCCCAGGATATTCAGAATACAATAGCCCGTCCGTTGAATTGGTTTGGCAGTGTACAGAGGAACCCGAGTTCTTTTAAAAGTGATTTTGCCAGTTATTTTGATAAAGAGTCTATGATTGATTACTATATTCTTCTGGAGGCATTTTATGCTGATGATGATGTAGATAAGAATCTTACGATGTGTACTTGGGATGGGAATATCTGGTATTTTTTGTGGTATGATATGGATACGATTTTAGGGCTTTACTGGAATGGAAGTAAGTTATTGTCCAGTTCGGGTACTGTCCTTAATTCTCCTGAACCCGGAGAAAGTGGCAAACGGTTCTGGAATATGTTTTATACTGCTTTTAAACCAGAAATCATAGCGCGTTGGAATGAATTGAAAAAGGATGCATTGAGTTATAATAATGTAATTGGTCGTTTCTCTGATTTTATGTCACGGATATCACAAGAAGCGTATGAACGTGATTTTAAGAAATGGCCGTATATTCCGTCGAACAGTAGTTGCTATACTTCTTTGGCGCAAATAAGCAGATGGTATCAGGAACGCTTAATATGGATGGATAGTTATTTTAAATGATCTTTGGAAAAGATAAAAGAATAAATGAACAGTCTGTTTCAAAATAATATGGAACAGTCTGTTTTTCTTTATTTTACTGTTAACAATTTGTTTGTAGCAAACGCCTTGCCTGATTGCAGGGGGCGCATTACTTGCCTGTAGCTTACACCCGTTCTGCGTGTAGATAACCCTCCCGGATCAGATAAGGAATTAATTCTTTTTTCAACTGCATTTTTATATTTATCTTTGCTTACTGATTTTATTTAAAGTAAAGGCTATGATACAGAATGAACGAGACATTCGCCACGAGCATATACTCAACGTGGCGCGGCAGATGATGACAGCTGCCCGTACTGCTCCGAAAGGAAAGGGTATTGATATAATAGAAGTGGCTTTGGTTACAGGTGAGGATATCAAAATATTGTCTGACAAGATGATTGCAATGGTTGAGGAACATGGAATGAAATTCTTTCTTCGCGATGCTGATAATATTCTAAGTGCTGAATGCATTGTATTAATAGGTACGCGCGAGCAAGCACAAGGATTGAATTGCGGACATTGCGGATATGCTACGTGTGCAGCTCGTGCCGAGGGAGTGCCCTGTGCGCTAAACAGTATTGATGTAGGTATTGCCATTGGCTCGGCATGTGCTACAGCTGCCGATATGAGGGTGGATACACGTGTGATGTTTTCAGCCGGATTGGCTGCCCAGCAACTCAATTGGCTGAAAGACTGTAAAATGGTGATGGCTATTCCTGTTAGTGCTTCTTCTAAGAATCCGTTCTTTGACCGTAAGCCAAAACAGTAAATAGGGTTGTTCTAAAGATTTATAAATATTAAATTGTAAGTAAACAGATGGGAATTATAGTTGGGCTTCCTCGTTCGGGCGGTTCGGAAAAGGATTTGCAGTTGAATTTTGGTAAGGTGATGGCTCAGCAAACAGAGATGCGGGCACCTTTTCTTCCTGCTGAATGGTATCCGCAAAGTGGTGTTCAGCTGACCTGGCCTCATGCGGGAACAGACTGGGCTTATATGCTTGATGAAGTACAGGAATGTTTTGTCAATATAGCCAATGAGATCGCTCAGCGAGAGCTGTTACTGATTGTAACGCCCGAACCGGAAGAAGTAAAGAAGCAGATCGCTGCTACTGTGAATATGGAGAATGTACGCTTTCTGAAGTGTGGCACAAATGATACCTGGGCACGTGATCATGGAGCTATTACCATGATGGACGTAGATGCCCCTTCCCTGCTCGATTTCACTTTTAATGGCTGGGGGCTGAAGTTTGCTTCCGATTTGGACAATCAGATTACCCGTCGTGCCATTGAAGACGGAGTTCTGAAAGGACGCTATGTCAACCGTCTCGGTTTTGTTCTCGAAGGAGGTTCTATTGAGAGTGATGGTATGGGTACATTGCTCACGACTTCTGAATGTTTATTGTCCCCCAATCGTAACGGGCAAATGAATAAAGTGGAGATTGAGGAATATCTGAAGAGTGTATTTCATATTCAGCAGCTACTTTGGCTGGATCATGGTTATCTGGCAGGAGATGATACAGATAGCCATATCGATACACTTGCCCGTTTATGCCCCGCTGATACGATCGTATATGTGCAATGTGAAGATGAGAAAGATGAACATTATAAATCTCTTCATGCCATGGAAGAGCAGCTTAAAACATTTCGCACGTTGGCCGGAGAGCCTTATCGCCTGTTAGCTCTGCCAATGGCCGATGAAGTGCAGGAAGAAGGAGAACGCTTGCCTGCCACTTATGCTAATTTCTTGATACTGAACGATGCGGTACTTTATCCAACTTATGATCAGCCCGGGAAGGACAAACGTGCAGGAGAAGTTTTACAGGAAGCTTTTCCTGGGTATGACATAATTGGCATTGACTGCCGCGCTTTGATCAGGCAGCATGGCTCTTTGCATTGTGTAACCATGCAATACCCCACAGGTATCATAAAGTAACCCCAATCGTAAATCGTAAATTGTCTAATCGTAAATTACTAAGATGAGAAATATAAAAGTCGGCTTGATTCAACAGGCCAATACTTCAGATATCAGAACTAATCTGATGAATCTGGCTCAAAGTATAGAAGCATGTGCCGCACGTGGTGCACAACTGGTTGTGTTGCAGGAGTTACATAACTCTTTGTATTTCTGTCAGACAGAAAACACAAACTTATTTGATCTGGCAGAACCTATCCCCGGCCCCTCTACCGGGTTTTATTCCGAACTGGCTGCCAGTAACCAGATTGTGCTGGTTACCTCTTTGTTTGAGAAACGTGCTCCGGGATTGTATCATAACACTGCGGTTGTTTTTGACAGTGATGGCAGTATTGCCGGGAAATATCGTAAGATGCATATTCCTGATGATCCTGCTTATTATGAGAAATTCTATTTTACTCCGGGAGATATTGGTTTTGAGCCTATCCAAACATCTTTAGGCAAATTGGGAGTACTTGTCTGTTGGGATCAATGGTATCCGGAAGCTGCCCGTCTTATGGCCCTGAAAGGAGCCGAATTATTAATTTATCCTACCGCTATTGGCTGGGAAAGTTCGGATGCGGATGATGAAAAGATTCGTCAGCTCAATGCCTGGATTATCTCTCAGCGTGCCCATGCTGTAGCAAACGGACTTCCGGTTATTTCTGTCAATCGCGTAGGGCATGAACCCGATCCGTCTATGCAGACAAATGGTATTCTTTTCTGGGGAAATAGTTTCGTTGCCGGTCCGCAGGGAGAACTTCTTGCACAGGCCGCTAATGATCGTCCTGAAAATATAGTAGTAGAGATTGATATGGAACGTTCGGAAAATGTTCGTCGTTGGTGGCCATTCCTGAGAGACAGAAGAATAGATGAATATGAAGGGCTGACGAAGCGATTCCTGGATTAAGATTCAAAATTCACCACAGAGTGCTTATTATTTGATAAACGCAGATTAACGCGAATTATCGCAGATTTGAAAGACTGTTATTCTTTTATCTTTTGTTTTCCTTTGCGAAAATCTGCGTTAATCCTTTAGATTTGCATCATAATAAATAGAGGTTGAAATATTATCTTTGTAGTTAAAACAAGTTAA
>NZ_JAASHC010000051.1:0-14944 GCF_019734355.1 Bacteroides sp. K03 | reverse complement strand
AGACAATATTAAGAAATTTATTCTTATTAACGTTCATAAAGAACTATGTTTTCCATGGCAAAGATAATGGTAGAGGATCGACCCGTTTCTCGTAGACAAAAAAACGTTCAATTTAACAAACTGATATACAACTAGTTACAAAACACACACATTGTATTACTTTTTCATTTTCTAAAACTCTATTTTTCATTCATCTTCTACCCGTTTTATATTTATAATTTATTACAAACACCATATTCTATTAATATGAAAGTTATAGAATAATGAATCAATTTAAAAAGATACAATGCGCGATAACAATAGATATACCTAAAAACAGTCTCTTCAGACAGGGGGCTTTCTGAGAAAAATAGAACTATTTTCGAAATTACCCCCTAAAAAATAGGGGTACATTCAGAAAAAACATATAATTTTGCGCCCAACAACTGATAAAAGAGACACTATTATGTCAAAAATGAGATTTTTAGCTTTACAGGAACTTTCCAGCAGATGTCCTTTGGAAATCACTCCTCCTTCCAACAAATTGTCCGATTATTATGGTTCCCACGTATTCGACCGTAAGAAGATGCAGGAATATCTTCCTAAAGAAGCCTACAAAGCTGTAATGGATGCTATTGAGAAAGGTACTCCCATCAATCGTGAAATGGCTGACCTTATCGCTAATGGTATGAAAAGTTGGGCAAAATCACTGAATGTGACTCACTACACCCATTGGTTTCAGCCACTGACTGATGGCACAGCCGAAAAACATGACGGCTTCATCGAATTCAGCGAAGATGGCGGAGTCATAGAACGTTTTTCAGGCAAGCTACTCATTCAACAAGAACCTGACGCCTCTTCTTTTCCTAACGGAGGAATACGTAATACGTTTGAGGCGCGCGGATATACAGCCTGGGACGTTTCTTCTCCGGCTTTTGTAGTAGATACTACTCTCTGTATTCCCACTATTTTCATTTCATATACAGGTGAAGCATTAGATTATAAAACTCCACTACTCAAAGCACTCGCAGCAGTAGATAAAGCTGCAACAGAAGTATGCCAGTTATTCGACAAAAATATAACCCGTGTATTTACTAATTTAGGTTGGGAACAGGAATACTTCCTTGTTGACTCCTCTTTATATAATGCCCGTCCCGACTTATGCCTGACAGGACGAACCTTAATGGGCCATTCATCAGCTAAAGACCAGCAATTGGAAGATCATTATTTTGGCTCTATCCCCCCCCGTGTTACTGCTTTCATGAAAGAGTTGGAGATAGAATGCCACAAGCTGGGTATACCTGCCAAAACCCGACACAATGAAGTTGCCCCAAACCAGTTTGAGCTTGCTCCCATCTTTGAGAATGCCAATCTGGCCAATGACCACAATCAATTGGTCATGGATCTGATGAAGCGCATTGCCCGTAAACATCACTTTGCAGTATTACTGCATGAGAAACCGTATAGTGGTGTCAATGGCTCAGGCAAACATAACAACTGGTCACTCTGTACAGATACCGGTATCAATCTTTTTGCCCCGGGCAAGAATCCGAAAGGTAATATGCTTTTCCTTACCTTCCTGGTCAACGTATTAATGATGGTTTACAAAAATCAGGACTTGCTGCGTGCCTCTATTATGAGTGCCGGTAACAGTCACCGATTGGGAGCCAATGAAGCCCCACCCGCCATATTATCCATCTTCTTAGGTAGACAACTCTCCTCTACATTAGACGAAATCGTGCGCCAGGTAGGGAGTAGCAAAATGACACCGGAAGAAAAAACAACGCTTAAACTCGGTATCGGACGTATCCCCGAAATTTTACTGGATACTACTGACAGAAACCGTACATCTCCATTTGCTTTCACCGGAAACCGCTTTGAGTTCCGTGCTGCCGGATCATCTTCCAACTGTGCTGCTGCCATGATTGCTATCAATGCAGCTATGGCTAACCAGCTTAACGAATTTCGTGCTTCCGTTGAAAAGTTAATGGAAGAAGGTATCGGTAAAGACGAAGCTATTTTCCGCCTGCTAAAAGAAACAATCATTGCTTCAGAACCCATCCGTTTTGAAGGTGACGGTTATTCGGAAGAATGGAAACAAGAAGCCGCCCGCCGCGGATTAACCAATATCTGTCACGTTCCGGAAGCATTGATGCACTACGTAGACAACCAATCTAAATCCGTATTGATAGGCGAACGCATTTTTAACGAAACAGAACTTGCCTGCCGTCTTGAAGTGGAATTAGAAAAATACACGATGAAAGTACAAATAGAAAGTCGTGTATTAGGAGATCTCGCTATAAATCATATTGTACCCATCGCAGTAAGTTACCAGAATCGTTTGTTGGAAAACTTATTAGGAATGAAAGAAATATTCTCTCCCGAAGAGTACGAAGTAATGAGTGCCGACCGGAAAGAACTGATCAAAGAAATCTCCCGCCGGGTTACTGCGATCAAAGTTTTAGTCAGAGATATGACTGAAGCCCGTAAAGTAGCCAATCACAAAGAAAACTTTCAAGAAAAGGCCTTCGCTTATGAAGAAACCGTACGCCCCTATCTGGAAAGTATCCGTGATCACATCGACCATCTGGAAATGGAAATCGATGACGAAATATGGCCATTGCCTAAATACAGGGAATTGCTGTTCACGAAATAAATAATAATGTGTTAATTCGCCAATATGCTAATAAACTGCACTATCATACTAAAGAGCAATTGGCATATTGGCAAATTGACATATTATTATATTAGCACATTATTTTTATCTTTTATTCTTTTTCTCATTTTTTCTTTCTACATTTGTGCTTTATAACACAGTTTTGCAGCACTCATGGTAAAGATAAACTTGTCAGACATAGATATCTCGGATAAATTATCCGATATGTGGGCTCCCTTGAACAATGAACAAAGAGAGTTCCTGGCGAACAATTTTACTCTACAAAATTACAAAAAGAACGAAGTCATCTACTGTGAAGGTGAAACACCTACACATTTAATGTGCCTCCTCAGTGGAAAAGTAAAAATATTTAAAGAAGGAGTTGGAGGCCGTAGCCAGATCATCCGTATGATCAAACCCACCGAATATTTTGCATACCGTGCTTTCTTTGCCAAAGAAGATTTTGTTACAGCTGCAGCAGCTTTCGAACCGTCCCTTATCGGACTGATACCTATGAGCGCTATTATGACTTTGGTAACCCAAAATAATGACCTTGCCATGTTCTTCATTCGCCAATTGTCCATTGATCTTGGCATTGCAGATGAACGAACTGTCAACCTGACTCAAAAACATATCCGCGGACGATTGGCGGAGTCTCTCATATTCCTTAAAGAAAGCTATGGACTTGAAGAAGATGGTTCTACCCTAAGTATCTATCTGTCTCGCGAAGACTTGGCTAATCTTTCTAATATGACCACTTCTAATGCCATCCGTACGTTATCAAACTTTGCAACCGAGCGCCTTATCACCATTGACGGAAGAAAAATAAAAATAATAGATGAAGAAAAGCTGAAGAAGATCAGCAAAATCGGATAATTTTTTTTATCACAATTATATAACTTAACACACATTTCGTATCATGAAAAAAGGAATTTCCTTCTTTCTTTTGTCTCTATTGTTCATCGCCCCCGGATGTAAAGATTCAAAAGAAACAGTGAATGAGTACAATCTCGTTCCGTTGCCTAACCAAATGACGCCCCAACAAGGACGTTTTGAGTTAAACAAAAAAGTCAAAGTTATTACAGCCGGTTGTACACCGGAGGTACAAAACATTGCAGACAGTCTCATCGGGCGTTTGGCAACAACCTCCGGATTGTCGTTAGAACGAATAGACAAGGAGCATGCCGGCAATCCTTCCATCACTTTTATAACCCAAGAAGGCATGCCTCAGGAAGGATACAAATTATCCGTTACCCCAACTAACATTACAATTACCGCATCACAACCCAACGGTTTCTTCTACGGTGTACAAACACTCTACCAACTTCTGCCTCCGGCTGTATATGGAAAAGAACGCAACAAACGCGCTGACTGGTCAATACCTGCTGTAGAAATAGAAGACGCTCCCCGTTTCGCATATCGTGGAATGATGCTTGACGTTTGTCGTAACTTCTCTCCTATAGAATATGTATATAAGTTCATTGATATGCTTGCCATGCACAAAATGAACACCTTTCATTGGCACCTGACAGACGACCAGGGATGGAGAATTGAAATCAAAAAATTCCCCAAGCTGATGGAAATCGGTTCCAAACGGAAAGAGACACTTATAGATTATTACTTCACCAACTATCCGCAAATATTTGATGGAAAAGAAGTTGAAGGTTACTATACTCAGGAACAAATTAAAGACGTAGTGGCTTATGCCGCCAGCAAATACATTACGGTTATTCCTGAAATTGAGATGCCGGGACATGCCATTGCCGCCATTGCCTCTTATCCTGAGCTTTCGTGCACACCCGACACCACTTACGATGTAACCGGGACATGGGGAATATTTGACCAGGTATACTGTCCGAAAGAAGAAACCTTCAAATTTCTGGAAGGAGTCCTTGACGAAGTCATTGAACTATTTCCGAGTGCATACATACATGTAGGAGGTGATGAATGCCCCAAGACTGCATGGAAAAACTGTGCGCACTGCCAGGGACTTATCAAAAAGCTGGGATTGAAAGATGATACAACTCCTAATCCAGCAGATGGCAAACTACATACAAAAGAAGAAAAGCTGCAAAGCTATTTCGTCACTCGTATGGAAAAATACATAAACAGCAAAGGACGTAATATCATTGGTTGGGATGAGATTCTCGAAGGAGGATTGGCACCTAATGCCACTGTCATGTCATGGAGAGGGGTAGACGGAGGTATGAATGCCGCCAAACTGGGACACAATGCCATCATGACCCCGAGTCCTTATATGTATGTGGATTATTATCAGGAAGACCCGGAAACAGCACCAGTTACTATCGGCGGATATGTCACACTGAAAATGACTTATACTTACAACCCAGTAGCAGATGATGCCGATGAACTGGTAAAGAAGCATATTATTGGCGTACAGGGAAATGCCTGGACAGAATATATGCAAAATAATGATCGTCGCGATTATCAGATATTCCCCAAAGCAGTAGCTATTTCAGAAACAGGATGGACGCTGGACCAGAATAAAGACTGGAAAAATTTCTGTAAGCGTATGGCAGAAGAGTTTGAACGCCTGGACATGCTGAACGTCAAAGCGTGCCGTAACTTTTTTGATGTAAATGTCAATACACACGTAGATAACGATACATTAAACGTGATATTGGAATGTTATTACCCGGATGCTGAAATCCGATACACCACAGACGGAAGTGAACCGAATATTAAATCAACGCTTTACACAGCCCCTTTCGCACTTCAAGGAAATATAAACCTGAAAGCTGCTGCATTCAAAAATGGTAAAATGCTGGGTAAAATCCGCCACAAGCCTCTTTATGGTAATCTGATTAGCGGAAAAAGCTTCGTAGTGAACCCTGCTTTAGGATGGATGAAGGGAGATATTTTCGGAGAAAACGATTTATTCGGTGCAGACAAAACCACCTTCGGACTAACAAATGGCAAGCGTGGAAATAACGCATCTTATACTCCATGGACAAATTTCTCCATGAATGAAAAACGTAAAGAAGTAGAATTCATTGTACAACTCGATAAACCGACTCAAATCAGTCAGGTAGTATTTGGTTCATTATTTAACCCGGCCTATCGCATTTTACCGGCAGGTGCTGCTACGGTAGAAATCTCAGCCGATGGTAAAGAATACCGGCAAGTTGCAGAAGAGACATTTACCCGTCAATTTCCGGATAAAGGAAGAAAAGCGTATACTGATTCTATCTCTTTCGATCCTGTTGAAGCCACTTATGTAAAAGTAAAAATCCAAAATGGAGGTACCTTACGTAACGGTATTGATTGCAGAAAAGATACTCCGGAAGACATCATACAGGCAAATCTGTATCTTGACGAAATAGAGATTTATTAAGAAGAAAAGCAACATAACCAACTGATAATCAGAAGTTATAAGAATGTACACTTTTGTATGACAGGAATGTACATTCTTATATAACAAGAATGTACACCTTTACCATACAAGAATGTACATTTTTACATTGTGGGAAAACTTACATTCATTTTTTGACTCTGGTTATCAATAAAAAACGGATTGCACTGTAACAGTACAATCCGCTTTTTTTATATATGATGGATTTATTATTAAAGTCCTTTTTCAGACAAATAACGCTCTGCCTCAATAGCGGCTTTACAACCACTTCCTGCAGCAGTAATTGCCTGACGGTAATGCGGATCGGCAACATCACCGGCAGCAAAAACCCCCGGTACCTTTGTACGGGGAGTATCCCCCTCCGTAATGATATAGCCTACTTCATCCGTTTCAAGATAGGGTTTGAAGATATCAGAATTCGGCTTATGACCGATAGCCAGGAAAAATCCATCTATAGACAATGTATAACGTTCTTCATCCGGTTCACCCCAACGCTTTACAAGGCTTACACCTTCTACCCCATTCTCACCGAACAGGCCAACAGCATTATGTTCAAATAACACCTCTATCTTATCATGGTTCAACACACGCTCCTGCATGATTTTTGATGCACGCAGATAAGGTTTACGAACAATAAGGTATACTTTTGAAGCCAATCCGGCAAGGTAAACAGCTTCTTCACAAGCCGTATCACCCCCACCAACAACAGCCACCACTTTCTTACGATAAAAGAACCCGTCGCAAGTAGCACAAGCGCTTACACCCATTCCGGCATATTTCTTTTCATCTTCCAGACCCAGATATTTTGCCGTAGCACCGGTTGCTATAATCAATGTTTCCGCCTCAATCTCCTTCTCTCCGTCAATGGTAATTTTATAGGGTGCTTTGCTCAAATCCGAAGCAGTAGCAATACCGAAACGGATATCTGCACCGAAGCGTTCGGCTTGCGTGCGCAAATCTTCCATCAGTTGCGGACCACTGATACCTTGCGGATATCCGGGAAAGTTCTCCACATCTGTGGTGGTTGTCAACTGTCCACCAGGTTGTATTCCTTCATAAAGCACGGGGGATAAGTTTGCACGCCCCGCATATATCGCTGCCGTATACCCGGCAGGACCTGAACCAATAATCAGGCATCTTACTTTTTCTGTTTCCACCATTCTATTTTATTATTTATTCCCTATGGTCATGACTATTATTTTATCTTCATCACATAGGTACGTTTACGATTTACTTATTTACTATTTACGATTAAAAAAATCTACTGTTTATCTTAAATCTATGATTTCGGCAGTAGGGTATTGTTGTTTATTAAAGACAAAAACAGAGTCGGACAGTTTCAAGCCTGTTTGATATCTGGTAATGGTTATCTCACTCCGGCTACCATCACGTTGTTCCACTTTTATATAAACAGGCTGATAGGTACTTTTTACTACATAAAGTACGATACGGGACAAGTCCTGTTTTTTATCTGTTGCAGTGAGGATCACCTCATACACCTGTTTCCCATGAAAATCTGCCACTTTCCCTAATTCATAATCAAACCCTTTCTTATAAAGATAGAGCAATGCATACGGATTCAAGCCCTGTAATTCTGCTTCAGTAGGAGTACTAATATTTACCTCATCATTTTGAGTAAGATAACTCCACTGCGTTTTTCCGTCAAACCATGAAACCGTCTCAGCCGTTTTCAGAAAAAACTTCTCTCCTTTCAGCTCAATGGTTCCGGTAGCCGTTCCTACAGAATGCCCTTTATTAAAAGCCTGTACACTAAAATCAGCTTTTACTCCACCTGCTTTTTCAAAAGCGGCAGCCGTTTTATCAAGCACAAGTTTTGCCTGTGCTTGTTTTTGGGCAAGTACAGGCAAAGTAGTAAGTAAAGCTATCAAAATGTTAAAAATGTACTTCTTCATTTGTCTTATTAACGCTTGTTTATTGTAAATTGTTCAATCTCATTTCGAGGTCATTTTCATCCATACACAAAACGTCGCGTGCCTTACTTCCCTGGGTTGGGCCAACGATTCCGGCTTTTTCCAATTGGTCCATAATACGCCCTGCACGATTATATCCAATAGAGAATTTACGCTGAATCAGAGAAGTAGAACCCTGCTGGTGAATAACGATCAACCGGGCTGCTTCTTCAAACAGCGGATCAAGACGCCCCATATCCACATCTCCCAGGTCACTACCTCCATCTTCACTCACATATTCGGGCAAGAAAAAGGCAGTCGGATATCCTTGCTGTTTTGCAATAAACTTAGTGATCTCCTCCACCTCCGGCGTATCAATAAATGCACACTGTACGCGCACCGGATCTGCTCCCTGTAAGAAAAGCATATCTCCGCGTCCTATCAGCTGATTGGCTCCCGGACGGTCAAGAATTGTACGCGAATCCATCATTGCCGAAACGCGGAAAGCAACACGCGCCGGGAAGTTCGCCTTGATCGTACCTGTAATAATGTTTGTTGTAGGACGCTGTGTGGCAATAATCATATGGATACCTACCGCACGCGCCAGCTGGGCAATACGGGCAATAGGTAATTCTATCTCTTTTCCGGCAGTCATTATCAAATCACCAAACTCATCAATAACTACCACAATATAAGGCATAAACTTATGTCCCTTTTCAGGGTTCAGACGGCGATTGACAAATTTCTCGTTATACTCCTTTATATTGCGTACATGCGCCATCTTCAACAAATCATAACGGGTATCCATCTCCACACAGACAGAATTAAGTGTCTGCACAACCTTCGTCACATCCGTAATAATGGCATCACCTCCATCGGGCAACTTGGCAAGGAAATGATGCTCAATAACCGAATAAATACTAAACTCTACTTTCTTCGGATCGACAAGTACAAACTTCAGTTCTGCCGGATGTTTCTTATACAATAAAGAAGTAATGATTGCATTCAGTCCCACGGATTTACCTTGTCCGGTAGCACCTGCTACCAATACGTGCGGCATTTTACAAAGGTCTACCATAAACACCTCATTCGTGATTGTCTTACCAAATGCAATCGGCAAATCATAGGTAGACTCCTGAAATTTCTTACTACCGATAATACTTTGTCCCGAAACAATTTTAGGGTTAGAGTTCGGTACTTCAATACCGATTGTTCCTTTTCCGGGAATCGGGGCAATAATACGAATTCCCAATGCCGAAAGGCTCAATGCAATATCATCTTCCAATCCACGGATCTTTGAAATACGTACTCCCTGTTCAGGAGTTATTTCATAAAGAGTTACGGTAGGTCCTACAGTTGCCTTGATCGTACTGATCTCGATGCCAAAGCTCCTCAATGTATTGATAATCTTATCCTTATTCGCATTCTGTTCCTCCATATTAATGGTAGGCTCATTGTTCTCAAAATGCCTCATCAGCTCAATGCCAGGAAAACGATAATTTTCAAGATCAAGTTTCGGATTATAAGGTTCAGTTTCTTTTCCCAGATAATCGTCATCGGCGTCAGCAGCGGCCTCAACTTCAAAAGCAGGTTCTTTATCAGTCAATTCATTCACAACAGGAACCGGGTCGGGGGTAGTCTGTTCAAAAGTCATTGTCACTTCCTCCTCCTCTTTCGATGAATTCTCATTGATTTCTGACGGCATAACAAACTCCGGCTCTTTCATTTCAGGCTCCGTTTTAACCTCTTTAGGAGCTGGTTTCTGTTGGAAAGTCCGATCCATAGAAAACTCTACTTCGTGAGGTTTCGGATTGGCAAATTCAGGCTTTACCTGTTCTGCTGCAGGACTTTCTTCCTGCTCTTCTCTTCCCTCTTTACGACTACGTTTCAAGAAGCTAAGGCTAAAAAGTTTACGTAACCATATGACTGTACGGGCACTGATATAAATAAGGAAACAAATCGCCGTCACAAGCAAAATCATCCAAACACCAGGTTGTCCCACCTGTGAAGTCAGCCAATTGGCTACATTATATCCGTGACGTCCTCCCAAATAAATGAATGAGTCCTGATAGCTATCCATAAAGGCAAAGCCAAAGAATACAGAAAACCATACAAGCAGCAATGCACATCCAATAAACCATTTCCACAAACGCACAATCCGCACGCGCATCAGTTTTAATCCTGCCACAGCCAGGAAGATAAGAATAAAGAATGACGAAATCCCGAAGCAATCATTTATAAGATAACTGGCCAATTGTGCTCCCCGCGAACCGGCATAGTTCTTCACATGATTGTTCACGGTTGACAGATCATGTGGATTTCCGCTATCAATAATACTCTGATCTGCTGCTCCCGTAAAAAAGAAGGAAGAGAAAGCCAACAATAAATAAACGGAAAATATCACCAACACCAAACCAAGAACAAAGTGGATGGTTTCATTTTTGAGAAATGCTATGAACTTATTAGTAGAAGGCACCTTTGGTTCTGCCTCTTTATCTGATTTCTTTTTTGCCATATTGCGTCTTTTATACCTTATATAATACTAAAGCGCAAAAGTAGTAAAAAAACAATTTTCTTCCTAACTGTTGCCTTTAAAGTTATTACCCATCAAAAAGAATCTCTTACTAATCCTCTCACTCTTTCAATCCTTTTTCTTACCTTTGCGTTTCAATTCAAGCAGATATGAAAAAAGAAAGTCTGGTAATATTTGATAAAAATGTAATAGAATTCGTTACGGTAGCCGCAGAATTCTGTGCTTTTCTCGAACGTTCCGAGAACATGAAGCGTAAGACATTTGTTGATACAACACTAAAAATACTCCCTCTGCTTTATCTCAAAGCATCCATGCTTCCTAAGTGTGAAGTGATAGGTGATGAAGCACCCGAAACTTATGTTACGGAGGAAATGTACGAAGTGTTGCGTATTAACCTGGCTGACATCATGGCCGAAAAGGATGATTATCTTGAAGTTTTCCTACCGGACATGGCCTACAGTGATCAGCCCATTAAGAAAAATATATCGGAAGACCTTGCTGATATTTATCAGGACATCCGGGACTTTATATTTGTATTCCAGCTCGGACTGAACGAAACGATGAACGACTCCCTTGCCATCTGCCAGGAAAACTTTGGACTTCTATGGGGACAAAAACTGGTAAATACTTTGCGGGCACTCCATGATGTGAAGTATAACCAGGAGCCAGAGGAGGAAGAAGAAGTTGAAGAAGGTGAGTATGAACCTGGGAATGATGATTGCCACTGCGATGATGAAGATTGCCATTGTGGAGAGGATGACGATTGTCATTGTCACGACCATGGCTGTCATTGCCATGACAACGAATAAGAGAAGAAGAAAATGATCATAAAAAGAACAATAAGTAAGGAAGAAATAAAAGAATTGCCTAAAGCCGTTTTTGAAGGACCGATACACGTGATTCAAAGCGAGAAAGAAGCAGACAAGGCAGTGGCATATCTACAAGCCCAGTCCGTATTGGGCATTGATAGTGAGACCCGTCCGTCTTTCACTAAAGGACAATCTCATAAAGTTGCACTATTACAAATATCCTCCAACGAATGCTGTTTCCTATTCCGCCTGAACATGACGGGGCTTACTCCGTCACTGATTGGATTGCTGGAAAATCCGGAAGTAATAAAAGTTGGTTTGTCACTGCGTGATGACTTTATGATGCTGCATAAACGTGCACCATTCACCCAACAGGGTTGTGTGGAATTACAGGATTATGTACGTCCTTTCGGCATATTGGACAAAAGTCTGCAAAAAATATACGGCATCTTATTTAAAGAAAAAATATCAAAATCACAACGTCTTTCCAATTGGGAAGCGGATGTATTAACAGATGCCCAAAAACAATATGCGGCAACAGATGCCTGGGCATGCCTTCACATCTATAATTTATTGGAAGAGCTGAAGCATACCGGCAACTTTGAAATAGAAGAAACTCCCGTAGCTATAGAAGACGAACAGGGAACCCGCCCTCTCTAAAATTGTAAATCGTAAAATTGTAAATTGTAAATCCCTATATTTTCATGTACAAAGTATATCTCAAACCCGGTAAAGAAGAATCACTAAAACGTTTTCATCCCTGGATATTTTCAGGCGCTATCGCCCGTTTCGACGGTGAACCGGAAGAGGGTGAAGTTGTGGAAGTATATACCTCCAAGAAAGAATTCATTGCCGAAGGACACTTCCAGATAGGTAGTATTGCCATACGTGTACTCTCCTTCAAACAAGAACCTATCAATCACGATTTCTGGAAACGCAAACTGGAGATAGCTTATGACATGCGCCGTAGTATCGGTATCGCCACCAATCCCACCAACGACACCTATCGTCTGGTACATGGTGAGGGTGACAATCTGCCTGGCCTGGTCATTGATATATATGCTAAAACAGCTGTCATGCAGGCACATTCTGCCGGTATGCACGTTGACCGCATGGCTATCGCCGAAGCTTTGTCTGAGGTTATGGAAGGTAAAATAGAAAACATCTATTATAAATCGGAAACTACCCTCCCTTTCAAAGCCGATCTTTTCCCGGAAAATGGATTCCTGAAAGGAGGAAGCAGTGATAACATAGCCCGTGAATATGGACTAAAATTCCATGTAGACTGGCTAAAAGGACAAAAAACAGGTTTTTTTGTGGACCAACGCGAGAACCGTGCTCTGCTGGAACGTTATTCAAAAGATCGTTCTGTGCTGAATATGTTCTGTTACACAGGGGGATTCTCTTTCTATGCGATGCGCGGTGGTGCCAAACAAGTTCATTCGGTAGACAGTTCTGCTAAAGCAATAGATCTCACCAACAAGAATGTAGAATTAAATTTCCCCGGAGATCCACGTCATGAAGCTTACGCAGAAGATGCTTTCAAATACCTCGACCGCATGGGCGATCAGTATGATCTGATAATCCTCGATCCTCCTGCTTTTGCCAAACATAAAGATGCATTGCGCAATGCTCTGCAAGGATACCGTAAACTGAACGCCAAAGCTTTTGAGAAAATCAAACCGGGTGGTATCTTATTTACGTTCTCCTGTTCGCAGGTAGTAACAAAAGATAATTTCCGTACGGCTGTATTTACTGCCGCTGCTACATCAGGGCGTAGCGTACGTATTCTACATCAATTAACCCAACCTGCAGATCATCCGGTAAACATCTACCATCCGGAAGGGGAATATCTCAAAGGATTAGTTTTGTATGTAGAATAATCTACCATGTAGCATAATTAAGGAATCATCAAAGCTAAACAATGTTAATAAATAGCAGTTTTATAGCAAATCATTATGTTTTATAACATAAATCCCTTTATCTTTGCACTGTGTTTTTCATGGTATTAGATTTAAGGTTAATAAAGATTGGCTGTCTGGGATAGATAGCCTTCTTTTTTTATATACCATACACAAAAAACTAACGATCAAATATCAAGTAATTTTGGTCCAAACAAGTTTCTGATATTAATCCAAAAGAATAACTTTTCTTACATAAGTGGATATGTAGTTCAAAATAGACCTACACGTGATACATTATACAACGAATTTCTTTTAACAGTCATATCTATCGGCCTTAATTGGTTAAGAAACATCAAAGTGGATTTTCCGCGCAAACAAAAAGTAATTATAGTCAAAATATATGATACAATAATGATTGTTTCTTAAATATTTTTTATATTTTTGTTATGAACATATATTTTGTATTGGAATAATATGGCAAGGTTTATTTGTGACAAGTATAATTTAGAGGATCAATAGACTTGAAAATAGACAGGGAAAATGGAATGAATAATTTATATTCCGGACAACTATACTCCGGATATACAGTTAGAGAATTGAATCATAGTCATCCTGGCAATACAACATATCCATCTGGTTCTTTTGTTCATTCCGGAGCAGGAATAGGTACATGGGGAGATGTTGCTTTTTCTCGTTCAATAACTAATCATCGTCAAGCAGGCGGATTAAGCAGGCCAGTATTTAATATTTATCTACCTGGCAAGAAATCATATATCAAATTTGGACCTAATTCAATAAGGAGTCAATATGGACGTTAAAAAAAAGATTTTGTTATTTTTACTCATTGGAGGTGTAACCGTAATTCAAGCACAAAAAAACGAAAGGTTTACCCCTCCCGATATGACACAAAAAACTCATACATTCGCATTACCTGAATTGCAAATTGACAGTACTTTTATTACTAATTTAAATGCTGTAATATTTGAAAAAGAAGGGTGTGGAGTAGAGAAAAATAGCAAGTGGAAAAATTTTTTCATACTTTTTGAGGCAATAGACAGTACGAGTTATTCTATCTGTTTAAGTCTTGAGGATATACCATCAGAAAAATCTATAGTTTTTTTTAAGCATAATGATTTTTATTACTGGTTACATGGAGAAATACCTCCTAATATTATATTAAAAACTAAAACAAAAAAAAGATTTTCTTACAAAGAACCTATTCCTGCTTTCTATGATCCCCCTTTTTGGACTTTAATATATCATACCCAAACTGGAAATATTGAGTTCAAAGGTAATGATTGTGATTGCTATTAACAAACACGGCACACATTATTAAAAATGGGTATAGAATAAGTAATACATATACAGGAGAAGAAGCAGATATAACAAAGTACTCATATTATGAATGAACTTACAAACATAATAAATGATATTTTAACAAAGTGGGACCCTATTGGAGTTGGAGAAGAAATGGCTATGGATGAATATAAGGAATATATCCCTATGATTATCCATTATGCTCAAGACCGTCAAAAGCTAATAAATCATCTGGGAAAAATGCTTGTTGATTATATGGGTTTAAGTTACGACCAATACAATCAAAAACATTTTGAAGAGGTGCAAAATATTTGTGATAAATTGATAGAAATATGTCAAAATCAAAAGTAGTATTCATTCCAATACAAGTAGAAAAAGGGATACAACATATCTTCTATGTTGTATTCCTAATAATTGAATACTTTTTTATTTGTTATTAACTTTATAAATCAATTAGTTATCT
>NZ_JAASHC010000050.1:0-34124 GCF_019734355.1 Bacteroides sp. K03 | reverse complement strand
TGGTACGCTCGACAAAGTAAAATTACCATCTACATCAGTGATGGTACCTAAATTGGTACCTTTTACTAATACAGAGGCTCCAACAACTGGTTGCCCATCTTCTTCAGAAATTACAACACCTGTAACCTTCTGAGTTTGGGCAGTTACTAGACCTATACCTACAAAAAGACAGGTCAATAACAGCATTAATTTTCTTTTCATAAATTCTCTCTTAAAGTTTAACTTTACATTAATTGTTTCTTTACTCTAACAAAATGCAAATATATTAATAAATATGAAACAAGCAATTGTTTTTGTAAAAAAACCATGTGTTAATAACAAATTGTTATCAAAGCGCGCAAAATAATGCTTAACAGCATATAATCACGGCTTAAAAAACCTAAATAGCACACCTATAACTAACATGTTGCACTGACAAAAAGTACGTTCTAACTGTATATTTTCTGTTATTTACCACTAAATTTAGCTAAAAAGAATCCTTTTTGATCGAAGAGAAAGCTTTATAAACAAAAATTCCGCATTTTTTTTAAACGACCATAGATAATTATCTAACTGGCTTTGCTGGCTTTTAGCAGATATTAAAACTTATTCAGTTCTTATATTGCACATATATACGTCTTATTTGTTTATAGTATTAATACAAAATCAAATTTATGGAGAAAATTATCTACAATTTAGTGTTTAACAGAAAGAAAAACCTAAATAAGAGGGGAATGGCATTAGTTCAGATAGAAGCTTATCTGAATAGAAAGAAAAAATACTTCTCAACTAAGGTTTATTTAAAACCGGATCAGTGGGACGCTAAAAGGAGAAGGGTTCGGAATCATCCGAATGCAGAAGCACTTAACCGAATGATTTATGAATACATGGCCGAAATAGAGAAAAAAGAGTTAGGCATGTGGCAACAAAACAAATCAATATCATTGGATGCCCTAAAAGATGCATTAGTAACCTCACCAGGAGAAGAAGAATCTTTTCTTGCTTTTTTTCGTAAAGAAATTCTAAACTCCCGATTGAAAGAAAGTACTAAACAGAATCATCTTTCGACGCTTGAACTATTGAGAAAGTATAAAAAGGACATCTCATTCACAGAATTAACTTTCGAATTTATATCTTCTTTTGATCAGTATTTACAAAGCAAGGGATACCATGTAAATACAATAGCTAAGCACATGAAGCATCTGAAGAGGCACATTAATGTAGCTATAAATAAAGAATATATGGAGGTACAAAAATACGCTTTCAGAAAATATAAAATAAAGAGTGTGGAAAATAAACATACTCATTTATCGCCAGATGAACTTTACAAGATTGAAAAATTAAACTTGGGAGATAAATATGAGCGATTGGAAAAAACAAAAGACGCTTTTCTGTTTTGCTGTTATGCTGGAATGAGATATTCCGATTTTGTAAATTTGACTGCTGAAAACATTGTAAAAATACAAAAAGATACCTGGCTTATATATAAGACAATCAAAACTCGTATAGAAGTACGACTTCCCTTATATCTGTTATTTAAAGGCAAAGGACTTCAGATTCTGAATAAATATCAGGATAATCTTTCTGATTTTTTTAAACTCAGAGATAATTCAAATGTGAATAAGGAATTACTTATTATATCAAGGCTGGCAGAGATAAACAAAAAAGTATCTTTTCATACAGCCAGACATACGAATGCTACTTTATTAATATACAATGGAGTAAATATTACAACTGTCCAGAAATTATTAGGCCACAAAAGTGTTAAGACTACCCAAGTCTATACAAATGTTATGGATATGACGATTGTGAGGGATCTGGAGAAAGCTAAGAGTACAAAACGTTCTCCATTATGAGAATGTATGGGGTATAAGATGACGTTTTAAGTAAACAGTTATTTAGATAAAAGGCGTTCATTGGTTACGAAACAGTCAACAGATATTTGTGCAAAGATAAATATTACTGTTTCAATAGTTAAACGTTGGCAACACAGTGCAGTCACTTTATGAGAAACACCACGACTCTCTACGAAAAACTAAATCTCACTTCCCGAGAATCAAAAACTTCCTTATAAAGAAACTATGCTGTATGTATAGGGCTTTGTGCAAAAAATATTTTAACTTTTTATATGCCTGTTTCTTTTCAATATGAGAAGCTTATCAAAATAACGTTTATCTTACTGTTTTGAACTTAATAAAATAGAGTAAGATGCAGTGTCCAATATATAAAAATGGGTTGTACACATAGTTATCAGCACTCTGAAAACAATGTATTATATTCATATCAAAAGTACGTATTTAATAATGCTTTAAATACGTACTTTTCTACACAAAACTATGCATTGTTATATGATAAAACAATGCATAGTTTGCTACTTTATGCAATATGCTTTAAAATATTGATTAACAATGTTAATCAATAAGTGAGCGGAAATGTCTTCACTGAATCAATATATCCTTACATGAATTAAGAAACTTACATTATTATAATGCTTTTATAATTTACTGCAAATAAACATGTTATGAGTACAATAAAAATTAACCTTAAGTGAATTTTATAACTGTAAAGTACTATAATAGTATCTCAGACAATATTGTGTATTGAATATTTGTACTTGTATATCAAATTATTAAATTCATAATTTGATAATAAATTAGTATTTCAAATAGATGATAAAAGGTGATATTTAAAACTTATATATTTCTGATTATCAACGATATATGTATGTATTTGATTTAATAAAGCCAAGTCCTAAGTATATTTTATAATCATCTTATAATAAGATGATTATAAAATATTTAGTTCTGCAAAAACTTTGCAGATTTCGTTTATTGGTATGCAAACACAAGAGGTCGCAATTAAACCCTCTCTGAGAATATTCCTGAAGTCGGATTCACAGATGATTGATGAAGTAATGGTAGTAGCATATGGTACGGCGAAAAAGTCATCATTTACCGGATCTGCATCTACTGTGAAAGCTGATAAACTGGCGGAACGTTCTGTTTCAAATGTTACGAATGCATTGGCTGGTCAGGTTTCCGGAGTACAAACCACTTCAAGTAATGGTCAGCCGGGTAGTGCTGCAACTGTTCGTATCCGTGGTATTGGTTCTATGAGTGCAAGTAACTCTCCATTGTATGTAGTAGATGGAATTCCTTTTGACGGGAGTATTTCTTCTATCAATCCACAAGATATCGAAAGCATGACTGTACTGAAAGATGCTGCTGCAAATGCGATCTATGGTGCGCGTGGTGCTAACGGTGTTATTTTGATTACAACTAAAAAGGCTGATTCCAAGGAAGCGGTTATTACAGTAGATGCCAAATGGGGTTCTAACCGCCGGGCGGTTCCTAATTATGATGTAATGAGTGACCCGGCTATGTACTATGAAACAATGTATCGTGCGTTGTACAATTCAAAAGTATATAATGGTGGTAGTGCAACTGAAGGCTATGCACATGCTGATGCTGCATTGCTTGATGATAAAAATGGTGGTTTGGGCTATTTGGTGTATACCGTTCCGGATGGAGAAAAACTGATTGGTACAAACTTTAAGCTTAACCCGAATGCGACTTTGGGTTATTCGGATGGAAAGTATTATTATAAACCGGATGATTGGTACGATGAAGCTTTCGGCAATTCAAACCTTCGTCAGGAATACAATGTATCTGTTGCAGGAGCATCGGATAAGTTGAATTATTATATGTCTGCTGGTTATCTGGATGATTCCGGTATTATCCCAGGTTCAGGTTTTACCCGTTTCACAGGACGTGCAAAAGCAGATTATCAGGCAAAAAAATGGTTGAAAGTAGGTGCTAATGTAGCATATACCTATTATAATATACAATCACCTTCCGGACAGACTACATGGGGATCAAGTGGTAACTTGTTCCAGCTTTCCAATATGATTGCTCCTATTTATCCCGTATATGTACGTAACGCGGATGGAAGCATCCAGGTAGATCATCGTGGATTAACTGTTTATGACTTTGGTTCTTCTACCAATTTTGTGCGTCCAAGTATGTCTGGTAATCCATTGGGGACACTGGATCTGGATAAGCAAAATGCTTATACTGACGTAATAAACAGCAAATGGTATGCAATATTAACTCCGATCGAGGGCTTATCTATCACGGCTAATATTGGTGCAAACGTACGTAACCAGCGTAGTAACGAGTTATCAAATCCGTTCTATGGTTCAAGTGTAAGTAGTGGTGGAGCTGTTTATGTGGCTCATTACCGTGAATTTGCAATCAATCAACAGTATTTAGCTTCTTATAAAAGAACTTTTGCAGATCTGCACAACTTTGACGTTTTGGCGGGTTATGAATCTTACAATCTGAAACTCCAAGAGTTACAAGGTAGTAATACGAAAATCTATAATCCGACTATCGGTGAATTGAATAATGCAATTGCATCTCCTCCTCGTGTAGCCTCTTTTACCAATGAATACACCACTATGGGTTACTTAGCTCGTATTCAGTATGATTATGATGAAAAGTACTTTGTTAGTGCCTCTTATCGTCGTGATGCTTCTTCCCGTTTCCATCCGGACAATCGTTGGGGTAACTTTGGTAGTGTGGGTCTTGCATGGCTCATCAATAAAGAGAACTTTATGAGCAATGTGAGTTGGATAGATATGCTGAAATTTAAAGCAAGTTATGGTATTCAGGGTAATGATAATTTAGGAAATTACTATGCATATGCCGATCAATATTCAGTAACCAATAGTAATGGAGATTTTGCTGTTTCATTTAGCTATAAAGGAAACAAAGACATTACTTGGGAAACTTCATATGCATTCAATACTGGTTTTGATTTCGAACTTTTGGGTAACCGCTTGAATGGTACGGTAGAATATTTTAATCGTAAAACAGTTGATTTGCTCTACAATCAGCCGGTACCTATCTCTATGGGATATGCGACTATTCCGATGAACGTTGGTTCTATCGTTAATCAAGGTATTGAAGTTGACTTGAATGGAGTTCTTTATAAAAATAATAATATAGAATGGCTTGCTAACATCAATGCAACTCATTACAAAAACAAAATAACTGATCTTGCCGAGTCTGCTAAAAGAAACGGTGGTATAAAATACAGTAATGCTATTTATCGTGTTGGCGGTTCTTTATATAACTCCTATTTACCCGTATATGCAGGTGTAGATCCTAATGATGGCCAGGCATTGTATTATATAGATCCTGATAATGGTGACTATACAACAACGAATGACTATTCAAAAGCAAAACAATCTGACTTAGGAAGCACTTTAGCTAAAGTATATGGTGGTTTTGGTACGCAATTGAATGCTTATGGTGTAGATTTCTCTGTTCAGTTCTCCTACCAGCTTGGCGGTAAATTGTACGATGGAACTTACGAGGCATTGATGCATCGTGGTGATATGGCAGGAACAAACTTCCACAAGGATGTATTGAAGGCATGGACACCGGAAAATCCAAATTCAAATTATCCACGCCTCTGTGCTTCAGATAATACCAATCAAAAGCAATCGTCAAGATTCCTGACCAGCTCGGATTATTTAAGCCTGAATAGTGTAATGTTAGGATATACTTTCCCTAAACGTTGGTTGAACACATTGGGCGTTTCAAGTTTACGTCTGTATGTTGCCGGCGAGAATTTAGCTGTTATTTCTGCAAGAAAAGGTCTCGATCCACGTCAATACTGGGGATTGGGTAGCTCTACTACTTCTGGTAGTTTTAATTATTCAGCTTTGAGAACCATTTCCGGTGGTATTACTTTGAAATTCTAATGTTAATAACTAAACAATGAAATTATGAAAATGACAAATAAATATTTAGTCCTTATCTTAGGAGGTACAATGATCGCGTCCTGTGCTGATCTTGATACTATCCCCGAAGGCGGAACATTTACAACTGAGCAGAAGCAGGAAGTTGTTGAGATGATTCCCGAACGCCTGCAAGCCGATGTAACCGGTATGTTTTCAAGTATAGCGGCTGCTTATAAAAATGTATTCACTTCTGCACGTGATGATGACTTTGGTTATCCGGCAGTATGTCTTTCTCAAGATTTGAACGGACCGGATATGGTGGCAAGTAACTCGGACTATAACTGGTTTAGTACATGTAGCGAGTTTTCTGATCGTAGTGATACATATGCCAATCCATATATGCGCTGGGCTTTGTTCTACAATCAAATAAAGCAGGCAAATGATATATTGAAATCTATTCCTGCTGATACAGAGAATACAACATTGCTTCGTTACAAAGCACAGGCTAAAGCAGTCCGTGCATTCGACTACTTATGTTTAGTTCCTTATTTCCAATTTAAATATAAAGGGAATGAAGATAAACCAACAGTTCCATTGGTAACTGATGTTATGGAAGGAGACCCTTCCAGCAACCCACGTGCAACTGCAGAGGCAGCCTACAAGTTAATCATGGATGACTTAACAGATGCTATTAATATCTTGAAGGATCTGAACTATACCCGTTCTTCAAAATCGGAAGTGGATTTGAATGTTGCTTACGGTCTTCGTGCACGCGCTAATTTATATATGGAGAATTGGGCTGACGCTGCATCTGATGCGAAAGAAGCTATGAAAGGTTACACTCCTTACAGCCGTGAAGATGTTTCAAAGCCTGCATTTATTGATCACAAGGATCCCAACTGGATATGGGCAGCTATTATAACAGAAACCAATATTCTCCGTCAGCTCACAAGCTGGCCAGGAGCATACAGTTCTTTCTCGGCCAAAGGTTATGCTACCGGACAGGGATGCTATAAAGCTATTAACAACTTGTTGTACAGAAAAATATCACATACTGATGTACGTAAAGGCTGGTGGGTAGACGAAAATCTGCATTCAGATAATCTGGCCAGTTTGAACTGGGGAGATGCTATTGGCGATGAAATAGCCACGCTGGCTATTCCGGATGTAAAAGTTCCGTTCATTCCTTATACTAATGTAAAGTTTGCGCAATATGGTGGAGTGGGTAATGACAAGAATGCCGGCGACTGGTGCATGATGCGTTATGAAGAGATGTTATTGATTCAGGCAGAGGCTACAGCCATGGCAGGGGACCTGCCCGGAGGTAAAACAATTCTGGAAAATTTTGTAAAGGCTGAACGTGATCCTAATTATGTATGTACTGCTGCAGATGCAACTGCTTTCCAGAATGAAGTTTGGTTCCAGCGTCGCGTAGAGCTTTGGGGTGAAGGATTCTCTATGGCTGATATCATGCGTTTAGGTAAGAATATTGTACGCGTTAGCAGTGCAGTAACTACAAACTTTCCCAATAACTTTGCATTCAATATGGCATCCAATGACGGTTGGTTACTGATGCGTATACCACAAGACGAAACTAACAGTAATGCTGGTATTCCTTTGTCTGCGAATAATAATGACGGCCGTCAACCTCAGCCAGGAGATGGTGCCGGATTGAAAGATGGCGTAACAGACTGATAATAATCATCGATTTTTTAATAATGTAGAAGAATATGAAAAAATATATCAAAATAGCAATATTCGGAGTTCTATCTTGGGCTCTTGGCGCTTGCTCTGACAGTGTAGAGAGAGACCCGTCTCCAACGGTAAGTCCGGACTGTGTTGGCGCATATTTCTCTGAAACCAATACTTATAATTATGAACTTGATCCGGCTATAACGTCAATAACCCTGACAGTAGGTCGTGACAAGTCCGATGCAGCAGTTACTGTACCGGTGAAAGTACTATCTAATTCAGACAATATTTTTGTAATCCCTGAATCTGTTTCTTTTGCTGCCGGTGAATCTGAAACAACGTTGGAAGTAACTTTCCCAAATGCAGAAATGGGAACAGAATACAGCTTTGAGATAACTTTTGATTCTGAATATATTAACCCATATAAGGGAGCAAGTTTATCCAGAACTGTTATGCAACGCATCAAATGGGAAAACATTGGTATGGGAGTTTATATTGATGGTACCGTTTCAACATTCTTTGGAGTGAGCCCTATGGCAGTAGGACTTGAAATAGAAAAGGCTGATTTAGGTAGTTCAATAAAATATCGTTTCTATAATGCTTATGCACCTGCTGAGAACTATATAAGTAAAGATCCTGTTATTTATGATGGGTATCCTTATAACGAAACTTTCTTAGGGGATCGTTTGTTTGTATTGACATCAACGATTGACGGAGTATCTATGCAAGTTGCAAAAACGGGCTTGGATCTGAATTATGGAGAAATGGTTATCGGAAGTGTTTACGGAAACTTGTCGAATGATATAAAGACCTACCCATTAGGTACAATTACAGGTGACGTAATAACTTTCCCGCTCAACTCTCTCTTTATTCAGGATAATGACGGGGCATCTCCGGCCGGCAAGAATGAAACGAAACTCTACCTCAGTATTGATGCTTATAAAGCAAGTCTTCAGTAACAAAAGAAGCTATACAATAGCTGAGCTATGATAGAATGAAATCCCCTTGCTCCAAGAAAAAGTAAGGGGATTTTTTATTTAAAAATTGAACGTTGTCAGATATTGCAACCATTTTATTAAAAAATATATTTATGAAACGTAATCTGTTTTGGCTTTTTTTATTTTTCTCCTCTTTCTTGTGGGGAGATAATGTAACAATATCACAAGCAGAACAATTAGCCCGAAATTTCTTTGGAGGCCGGGTAACAACCCGTTCTGCAGAAACAGGTCTGGAATATGTATGGAATGGCGAAGATGTACAAACGCGTACCAATATCGCCCCTGCTTTCTATGTTTTTAATCGTACTTCCGAAGGAGGTTTTATTATCATTGCGGGCGACGATGCAGTAACTCCGGTATTGGCCTATAGTTATACCGGGAAGTTTGAAGTAGAAAATATGCCTTCCAGCCTGCGAGACTGGATGGGGTATTATCGTGAACAAATTAATTGGGCTAAAGAGCAAGATATTGTGCCTTCCAGATCAATTACAGCCCTTTGGGATCAGTTGCAGCGGGGAACATTTTCAGATGATACAGAGGGAGAAGTATTGCTATCAACAGCCCTTTGGAATCAAGATGCTCCTTATAATAAGTTGTGTCCTAATATAGATAATGTAATTGCCCCTACGGGTTGTGTAGCAACAGCTTTAGCTATTACAATGAAATACAACCGCTGGCCCGATCAGGGAAGTGGAGCAACCTGTACCTATACTACACGGACTTATCAAAGAACTCTTTCTGTCACTTATGACAAGGTTTATGCCTGGGACGATATGCCTGATGTTTACCTGGAAGGTAGCTATACGGCAACACAAGCCAATGCGGTAGGGCGATTGATGTATCATTGCGGTGTGCTTTCTCAAATGAATTATACCCCACAAGAGAGCGGAGCTTATACCCCGATAGCTGCCCGGGGAATGGTAGACTACATGAAATATGATAAAAGTCTGGCTGTATTAGAACGGGAATGGTATACCAATGATGAGTGGGATGAAATTTTGAAAAATGAGTTGAATGCCGGACGCCTTGTCATCTATGGAGGTAGTAACGCGAAGCAGGAAGGACACCAATTTGTTTTCGATGGATATAGAGCCGATAGATATCATGTCAATTGGGGATGGGGCGGCATGGCTAATGGGTACTATTTATTGTCTACCCTGGAACCCGACCAACAAGGCATCGGAGGAAATACAGGAGGAGGATTCTCCATTGGTCAAAATGCAATCGTTGGTATAAAAAAAGCTGAAATCGGTTCAAGTTACCGTGATATGTTAGCTTTCTTCAAAGGTACTTCAGGGGGAGTTACTTATTCGGGATTATCCACTACAGAAACAGATTTTCTTCCTGGAACAAGTTTTGATGTAACTGCTGCATTCATAGCAAATTATGGTATTCGTAATTTCACAGGAGTAGCAGCTTTGGCGCTGGTAGATAAAGCTGGAAATGTGAAGGAATTTATATCTAATGAGTATACATTTTCCAAACTGGAAGCAATGAATAGTAACGGAAGTATATCGGGTTCCGGAATCGGACTTCGTTGTATTATTACTCAAACTCCTGAACCGGGTGATCGAATCTGGTTAATGTATAAAGCCAATGATGTCAGTACCTGGGATAAGGTGAAAGGTGGGCGAGATGTAACTACTGAAATCATTGTCAGAAAAGAGGTAACAGGATTGAATAGCATAGAACAGGATAGTGCATTGGATATTATTGTTTTGAATAACAATAATCAAATTACCGTAAAATCTCCTGTAACAATGAAAATGCTTACAGTCTATGATATGGAAGGACGTTTGTTGGAAAAGATAGAATGTCCTCAACTAAAACAATTTACTTTCTCCTGCGAGAGTTATACTCCTGGTATTTATATACTAAAGGTTCTTACTACAGAAGGAGTTATCAGTAATAAATTCATAAAGAAATGATACATCATTAAGAAGAATACTTATTGAAGTGTTTCAAACCGGTAAATTGGGCATCTACTGCTTTCGTATTTACCGGTTTTTCTCGTAATATTACTCAACATATTTATGACATAAAAGCAATAATTATCATCACTTATTATCATCTTTGTCAAATCTTAGAAACTATCAGTGCTTTGCTCGTAGAGAATCAATGCGTTCTTCGTAGAGAATCGGACCGATCATCGTAGAGAATCGAGTCAATCTCCGTAGAGAAAAAAGTATAATACGTAACAAATTGATTAACAAATATTTATAAAACAGGCAAATTGTTGTTTGTTTTTACCTCGCCAAGCATTTTTTCTTATCTCTACCGAATCCGTTCTTTACTCATAAATAGTTACATAAACAAAGCATAGGAATATAGTTGATGGACTTCTTATTTGCTACTATTAAAAGTATTGCTACCACAATAATACTTGCTTTTTGGGCATCTAAATATGCGTGTAGTAGAGAAAATAGTAGCTCTACAATGAGTCATAAATATTTCAATATAATGGCTATCAAGTTGTTATACTATATTTCAGATAACATTTAAGTATCACATATATATTCTTTTTTGTCAGTCTAATATTGTATATTTCTTATAACCAACGTATTATATTCATATTGAATTGATACAACGCAGTTCATATAAGATGCATAATGTTCTGAAAATAAACAAATTAAGTATTGTATAGTTCTGCAAAGACTTTGCAGATTTCTTACATCGGAATGCAGACGCAAGAGGTGGTTATTAAACCAACTGTAAAAGTAATATTAAAATCTGACGCACAGGCAATTGATGAAGTGATGGTAGTAGCTTACGGTACTGCAAAAAAAACATCATTTACCGGTTCTGCCGCAACAGTAAAATCGGGTGAATTAAAAAAACGTCAGATGTCCAATGTGACAAAAGCAATTGACGGATTAGCACCAGGTGTTCAAGCAACAACGGGTAGTGGACAGCCGGGTTCTTCATCTTCTATTTATATTCGTGGTATGGGATCTATCAATGCTAGTAAAACCCCTCTTTATGTAGTGGATGGTATACCGTATGACGGTTCTATTGCGGCTATTAGTCCTGATGATATCGAAAATATTACTATTTTGAAGGATGCTTCTGCTGCTGCATTATATGGTTCACGTGGAGCGAATGGAGTTATTATGATAACGACCAAAAAAGGTGTAAAAGGTAAGACGGAAGTTAATTTCAAAGCTTCTGTCGGCTTATCGAGTCGGTCGCTTCCCAGATATGAAACAATGGATTCCAAACAATATGTTGAAGCTTTATATTCGGCTTTTTACAATCAACAAATAGCGGACGGAACTCCATCTGGACAAGCGGGAATGGCTGCTTTGCAAGAAATGGCTTCTGGCGCAACTAAAATATTTGGAGAAAAAGAACAATATAATCCTTTTAACTATGCTATTTCTGATTTGATTGATATTAATACAGGTAAAATACGTAATGATGCTACCTTAATGTGGGAAGACGATTGGATGGATGAGGTAACTCGTAATAATGCATTGCGTCATGAATATACTTTCAATTTGAACGGAGGTACGGAAAAAACACAATATATGTTCTCACTGGGATATGTAAATGAAGATGGGATATTAAAAACAACAAACTTTCAACGTTATTCAGGGAGAACTAATATTGAAACTAAACCTGTCGAATGGTTAAGTGCAGGTTTGGGGGCAAATTTTGCACGTAACATATCTAATACCGCAGCAACCGCTACAAGTTCTTCCAGTAATGTATGGTACTCAGCTTCTCTTATGGGACCTATTTTTCCCGTGTATCTGAGAGATAAGAATAACGGTGGAGCATTTATTTTGGATGCCGACGGAAATAAACAGTTTGACTATGGTGATAACCGTCCTACCGGACAGCAGCAGAACTTTAACTCTGTCGCTACATTATATGATGATAAATACAGTACAGTTGCAGATAATTTGTCAGCACGTACTCATTTAGATTTTGGTGATTTAAAGGATGGATGGGCTCAAGGTCTCAAATTATCATTTAATTTTGGTCTTGATTACTACAATGCAAATGCTTTGGTTTATTATAATCCGTTTTTTGGAAATGCGGCTACTTCCAAAGGGCGCGCTATTAAGCAGAACTCTAATTCGTTAGGATATACCTTCAATCAGATATTAACATACAACAGAGGTTTTGATAAGCATAATTTTGATATTTTAGTTGCTCATGAATGGTATGCATATGAGAGTAATACTTTAAGTGGAACAAAAACCGGTTTCCCTTTTGGAGGGCTTTATGAATTGGATGCTGCTTCAACAGTTTACAGCACAAGTGGGGCAAGTAAACAGTATCGTATTGAGTCATATTTTGGACGTATAAACTATAATTATGCGGATAAATATTATCTATCTGGCAGTTATCGCCGTGATGGCTCTTCACGTTTCTATAAAGATAATCGTTGGGGAGATTTTTGGTCAGTTGGTGCTAATTATCGTATCTCAGAGGAAGAGTTCATGAAAGATTTCACTTGGTTGAATAATCTTTCTGTAAAAGCGAGTTATGGTGTGCAAGGTAATGATGGACTTCTGGATGCTGATGGCTATAGTAATTTTTATGCATGGCAGTCTCTTTATGACCTAAGCTATTCTAATGGTAGTGAGTCGGGGGCAATTGTAAGTTCTGTGGCCAATAAAGAAGTTTCTTGGGAAAACAATCATAATTTTAACATTGGTGTGGAAGCTGCTTTTTGGGATCAAAGATTGCAAGTGGGACTCGAATGGTATACACGTAAAACTACAGACATGTTACTTTACTATCCTCTTCCGATGTCATCCGGTTTTGAGGGATATTACAGAAATTCGGGTAGCATGAGAAATAGTGGTTTTGAAGCAAGTATAACAGGGCGTTTAATAAAAACCAATGACTTTCAGTGGGATTTGACGGTTATGGCTTCCACATTAAAAAACAAAGTGTTGAAATTGACGGATGACGGAAAAGACATACTTAGCGGTAGTCAGATTATTCGTGAAGGTGAGCCTATCTATTCTTATTATGTTTCTCGTTCAGCAGGTGTTGATCCGATGACGGGTGATCAACTTTATTGGGCTACGGTTGATGGTAAAGGCAATACCGTTGAACCTTATATCACGACAAATGAAACTTATGCTCAAGCTTCTCGCGTTGTTGCCGGTAGTAGAATTCCGGATTTATTTGGATCTATTAGTACGCAATTGCAATATAAAGGTTTTGACCTGTCAATTGCAACCAATTACTCTATTGGTGGAGAGATGATTGATGGTGTTTATCAAAATCTTATGAGCTTTTATTATGCAGGACAAGCTAAACATATCAACTTGGAAAGAGCATGGAAGAAACCGGGAGATGTAACAGATATACCGCGTTATCAAATCGGTAAAAATTATGCTTCGACAGATGATATGTTGATTGATGCTTCTTATTTCTCCATTAAGAATATTACATTGGGATATTCACTTCCTGTAAAAGTTGTTAAAAGAATAGGTTTTCAGAATTTGCGATTTGCAGTAACTGCTGATAATTTATATGTATTTACACATTTAAAAGGCATGGATCCTCAATATAGTATGACTGGCGGTACTACGTATGTTTACACTCCTTCACGTACTATTTCTTTTAGTGTTGATGTGAAATTCTAATGTAAATCAAATGATTGAAACTATAAAAATGTCAAAGATGAAAAAAATATTATATATATTGACTTTAGTAGGGATTTGCTCGTTTAGCTCTTGCAGCGATGCGCTTGATACAAATCCTACGGATAAAGTATCCGGAAGTCTTATTTTTGGGAATGCCGATGCTGCACAGGTAGCTATGAACGGAGTTTATCGGAGTTTATTTATTAATGGTTGGTCTGGCAATTGGAGTCATGAAAATCCTGGTCTTATGGCAATGACTCTGGTTAAGGATATTCAAGGAGAGGATCATTTAATGGCTAATCAGGGACAAGGTTGGTTTTTCTATGATTATTCATTCTCGACAGATGGTGACTGGACAACAACTGATGGTCGTCAATATGCTCAATGGAATTTTTATTATACCATAATATCACAGGTAAACTATGTAATTGACGCCGCTGATCAGTTAAAATCATTTGGTGCAAAAGGGCAGTCTGTATTGGCACAAGCGTATACAGTCAGAGGTTTTGCCTATTTTTGTCTGTACCATTTTTTCTGTAAGGGAAATTATCCTGTGAATAAACAGACTCCAGGAGTACCTGTTTACACGGAGGCTACTTCTGCTAATACTGTAGGACAACCTCGTGGAACTGTTGAAAATGTTTTTGAAAGAATTAACAATGATTATCAGACTGCAGTTGATTTATTTGAGGCTGCCGGTGTAGCACAGGCGAATCCGACGAATGTCGATCTCTATGTTACTTATGGTTTATGGGCACGGGCTGCTCAAGTTCAGGAGGACTGGGTGGCGGCTGCCAAATATGCGAATGCCGCTCTTGAAAAACCAGGATTGACCCGAGTTGCTTCTATGACAGATCTTGGCCAGTTTAATAATTGTAAAGCTCCAAGTGTTATGTGGGGATTCCAGGTTATAGCTGACCAGACTGGACCTTACGGAGCATTTTTGTCACATATGGACCCGGAGGGTGGTTATGGCAAAATAGCTCAACAGTGTATTGATGCATGGCTTTGGAGAATTATTCCAGACACTGATATCCGTAAAAGAACTTGGTGGGAAGATCCGGAAACTTCTAAATATTATCCTTATGGCCAAGTTAAGTTCCGCTACTCTGATTTTTCAACTTATTTGGGAGATGTTATTTATTTGCGTGCGGAGGAGTTGGTATTAATCGCAGCCGAAGCTGCATGTCGGCAAAATGATTACCCGACTACCCGTAATTTGTTGAAAGAATTGGGAGATAAGCGTGATACCAATTATGGTACTGTATTGGAAGCCCGTACTAATGCAGCAACTTATAATACAGATACTCACGGAGCATTTATGACACTAATGGATGAGATATTATTTCAACGTCGTGTTGAACTATGGAGTGAAGGTATGGGACGTGCTTTTGATCTTTGTCGATTAAACTTAGGTTATGATCGTAATTATAATGGAACTAATCACCCTTCAAAGAAAGCATTAAAACCTGGCGACAACCTGTTCGTTACTTTGATCCCTCAAAAAGAGTTTGATGGTAATACCAATATAAATATAGCCGATCAAAATCCTAGATAACGAGATATTATATTTAATATAAGAGATTTTTTAAAGTATGAAATTATGAGAAAAATAAAATATTTTGGTGCCATTGGTTTTATAATGCTCTTTTTGATCGCATGTGATCAAAATGCAACAGATGGTACTATATACAATGCTACTAATACAGAGGTCGCTTTTAATGAGGCCTCCGCTAATTATACATTTGGTACGGATGATCCGGAAGAATTCGAAGTGTTACTGCTCCGTGCTAATTCTATTGGGGCAGCAACCATTCCGTTGGTGAAGGAGGACGTTAGCGGATTATTTACAGTTCCTACTAATGTGGAATTTGCTGATGGTGCTTATGAAGCTGCTATAAAAGTGTCTTTTGATAGAACCAAATTAGCTGTTGGAGAAGATTACTCTATAAAATTAAACGTTCCGGAAAATCCGATTCAGGGAAAAATCAGAACATTCACTTTGACAATAAATAGAGATTATAATTGGCAACTTTTTGCAACTGGAACTTTTACATCCGGATTATTTGGTTCGTGGTCACAAGAATTATATAAAGCGGAAGGATTTAACAAATATAAATTTCCGGAATTATTTGCCGAAGGTTATGATTACAAATTTTCTGTTGCAGAGAATGGTAGTATTTCATTGTTTGGTGGATTGAATTCTAATGGTTTATATGATTTTGTAACTGGATATATTCATCCTACTTACGATATGGTATCTTTATATTTGGATCCGGATATTAATTATTCTTTTTTTGTAGAAACTACGAAAACGGCATGTTTTAACCATTATTATTATGTAGATGCCGGTAATTTTGGTTGGAAGGATGACTCATTTACATGGTAAGTGATTATTTAGAATAATATTAAGGTCCTCTTACATTTTATGTAGGAGGACTTTTGTCTCTATAAATAATCACAGTTTTCATTATTAGAAAAATAAAGAGTTATGAAATGTTTTTTATTTTTAGTGTTCTGTTGTATTCCATTTTCTTTTTTTGCAAAAAATGTCGATGTGATAACAGCAGAGAAAATAGCAAAATTTGTTTTGACCGGTGTCGATACACAAACAAGGAGTAATGAAATAGATGTAAGTTTGATTTGGACAGGTGAAGATGTGTGTACTCGAATGAATAACTCTCCGGCTTATTATGTATTTAATAAAGTTGGTGGTAATGGGTTTGTTATTGTTTCTGGAGATGATATAATAAAACCAATATTGGCATATAGTTACGTCAACAGTTTCCATGTAGAAAATATGCCGGATAATCTAAGAGCCTGGATGGCATATTATCGTGAGCAAATTAATTGGGCACGTGAGGAAAATATTGTATCTGATGAAGAAACGATTTGGGCTTGGGAAAGATTAAGGGATGAAATAGATTCAGCAAAGAATTCGGAAGAGGTATTGATTGAAACCGCTTTGTGGGATCAGACAGCACCTTATAATTTGTTGTGTCCGACTATAAACGGTACACAGGCCCCAACCGGTTGCGTAGCAACAGCCCTGGCTATTGTCATGAAATATAATCGATGGCCTGATCAAGGAAGCGGAATGACTTTTCAGTATACAACGAAACAATATAAACAGACTCTTTCTGCTACTTATAATATTGTTTATGATTGGGATAATATGTTGAATAAATATGAAAAAGGAAATTATTCGACTGAGCAGGCAGAAGCTGTTTCACAACTAATGTATCATTGTGGAGTATTCTCAGAAATGGACTATACTCCCCGATCAAGCGGAGCTCTAACCCTAACGGCAATGGGAGGAATGGTTCGGTATATGAAATATGATAAAAGTATGACTTTGCAATCCCGTGAATGGTATACGGAAGCGGAATGGAATAGTCTTTTAAAGAAGGAACTTGATGCAGGACGCCTTATCATATATGGTGGTAGTAATAACAAAGAGGAAGGACATCAATTTGTGTTAGATGGTTATAAACAGAATGATTACCACGTCAATTGGGGATGGGGTGGCACTGCGAATGGTTATTATTCATTGTCGGCACTGGATCCTGATTCTCAAGGAGTGGGAGGTAATACAGGAGGAGGGTTCACTGTAGGACAGGACGCTGTTATAGGGGTAAAAAAAAGCGAAGAGGGATCCGGTTATTGTGATAATTTAGCTTTTATGTCTGGATTTACGGAATCTGGGGAAATGTTTTCCGGATTGACAACCACGGAAACGACTTTTATCCCTCAAGTTAGGTTTACTGTAAAAGCCGGTTTTTATATAAATTATGGTATACGCAATTTTTCTGGCGCGATTGTTTTAGCTTTAGTCGATAAACATGGGAACATAAAAGAATTCATTACTCGTGAAGTTTCTGTGAATGGTTTAAAAATAGGTTATGGAAGTGGAAATGTATTTTCATGCTCAATAGCTAATATTCCTGAAGAGGGTGATCGGATTTGGATGATGTATAAAAGTCAAGATGGAAATGAATGGAAGAGAGTACGAGGGGATAGAGATACGATAACAGAAATTATAGTAAAAGAATTGTCTGTTTCTGTGGTTGAAAACGCTGATTTTTCTGATGTAAATCTTATTGCTGTTACAAATGACATGACTAAAACTATTTATATAAAATCTCCAATACCTATCCTTGAGTTTTCTTTGGTTGACATAAAGGGACGAATAATCAAAAAAACGGAAGGGCTTGAAAGTGTAGATTATACACTATCATATTCCGATTGTATTGGTGGGACATATATTGTACAAGTTGTCACATCTGCTGGAATGAGTAGTACTAAAGTAATAATAAAGTAAACAAGGTAAAAACTTGTTTGGGGTCCATTCGGCATTTGAGGGTATTTCATTTTATTCATAACCGCATTTTCTTTATTGACAGAAAACTTCCCGTCATCCAATTACATAAATGTAGACGGGCCATAAAACATCGTTTATGAATTAGTAAGAATACATTTCCATAATCAATAGAATTAACTAAGCCAGAGCATATATTATAACAAACATAAGGGGGTGATCAAAATTTAGCTATCCCTTATGTTTGCTATAATTGATGATTGAACCCCAAATGCTATCAAACTACTGGATAAAAGTAGTAATATTCAATGTGATTACAATTTTAAATTAACATTTTATCATGCTTGTGATTCTTGTCTCGTATATTAAATATCGGTATATTTTATACACATATCATAAGGTGTTTACAAAAACATTAATTCGGTAATATATTATTATATATCTAATCGATATCATTATAACATTTCTTCTTAGTATCTTTTATCATAAAATCACCTCACAACTGCAATAATGATTGACATTATTGGAGATAGTTAATTACTAAACAAAGAAATAGTACTTCAACTTATTGTTCGTATGAGCTATTTCTATTTGATTACCAATTAGTTAAATTTATATTTAGACCTCAAACGAGTATCTCATATATACTTATATTTTGTTATAGTTATAGCTATATTGTTGATTTTTAGGCAATAAGATTATGTAAATACTATAATGCAAAGTTCACACAAACAAGTACAATTCACTGATAGTAAAGATGTTATAAATGTATATNAGTTCTGCAAAGACTTTGCAAATTTCTTATATCGGAATGCAGACGCAAGAGGTGGCTATTAAACCGAATCTGAGAGTTGTACTTAAGTCTGATTCGCAGATGATTGACGAAGTAATGGTGGTTGCTTATGGTACCACAAAAAAATCATCATTCACTGGAGCAGCTTCTACTGTAAGCGGAGATAAAGTATTAAAAGATATTCCTGTAACTTCATTCGAGGAAGCATTAGCAGGATCAACTCCGGGACTTACGGTGAACTCAACAAGTGGTCAGCCGGGAGCTGGTTTACAAATTAGAGTTCGTGGTACGGGTTCAATGAATGCTTCTAATGATCCGTTGTATGTAATAGATGGAGTTCCTGTTGTTTCTGGTGATATTGCTGTGTCAGCTGTAAGTGGTGACTCTAAAGCATTTAATGTAATGGCTTCTATCAATCCGAGTGATATTGAAAATATTACTGTGTTAAAGGATGCTGCAGCAGCTTCTCTGTATGGTTCACGTGCGGCTAATGGAGTTATTTTGATTACTACCAAGCATGGTAAAGTGGGTAAAACAAGAATTAATTTCAAAGCGAATTGGGGGTTCTCTGATTGGGCAATGAAAAACAGAAAGAATGTGAATGGTCAGCAACGTCATGAGTTAACATACGAAGCATGTTATAATGAGGCTACTTTGTACGGTATACCCGATGAAAATGGAAACTATAACGGTCCGGCTTCGGATGAAGAGGCAAGAGCTTATGCTCAGGAATATGCTGACTTTTATGCAGATTCTAATTATAACGTAGATTGGGAAGATGCTTTTTTCCGGAAACATGGTTCCTCACAAAATTATGAATTCTCGGCACAAGGTGGAGACGAACGTAATTCATTCTTTGCCTCTTTGGCATACAAAAAAGAAGATGGAAAATCCAAAACTTCATCCATAGATGGATTTATCGGACGTGTAAATGCAACTCACAAATCGGCTGATAACAAATTGCAGATGGGAGCTAACATTTCTTTGTCTAAACAGAATTCTTCGGTAACAAGCGAAGGTACTGCTTATGCTAATCCTTTCTTCTTGCAGAGCTTCATTTGTACCCCTAATATGCCTATATATGATGAAAACGGGAATTATTATCTGCATCCGGTTTTACAGCAAGTCTTTCCGCATACACACCCTGTAGAAGATATTAATCTGGATAAAAATCAGTCGAAAGTATTCAGAAGCTTTAATAGTTTATGGGCATCTTATGAAATTATTGATGGACTAATTCTTAAAGAAACTGTAAGTTATGACTATGTTAATAATACATCCATCACTTATTGGCCGGTAAATTCTAATAATGGACAGCTGCTAAATGGACTTGGAGCAACTTATCCGTATCAGTATCATAATGTATATTCTTCAACTACATTGAATTACGCTAAAACATTCAAAGAGAAACACAATCTTGATGCACTTGTGGGTTGGGATGTAGATGATCGCAAAAAGGAAGCGGTTAGAGCAGCTTCTACCGGTTATCCTCATGATAAATTGCCTGAGTCTGTTAATGCTTCTACTCCGGCAGAAGGTATGGCTTATTATACAGAAGACCATTTATTGTCTTTATTATCACGTGTTAACTACGATTATGATAATAAGTATTACGTTTCGGCAAACTATCGTCGTGATGGAAGTTCCCGGTTGGGTGCCAACAATCGTTGGGCTAACTTCTGGTCTGTATCTGCAGCATGGAGATTAACACAGGAGAACTTTATGAAAGATCTGCATCAGATTAATGACTTGAAAGTACGTGCTTCCTATGGTATTAATGGAACATTACCCAATTCTCTGTATGAACATCTGAGTTTGTATGGTTATGGTTATAACTACCAGGATATTGCCGGTTCTGCTCCTGTATCTGTTCCCAATCCGGATTTGTCATGGGAAAAGAATAAAAACTTTAATATTGGTTTTGATGGTCGTTTTTTTGATCGGGTGAGTGTGAGTTTTGACTATTACTCACGTAAGACAACCGATTTGCTACAAGATGTACCTACTTCTATGGTCGTTGGATTTAAAACGATGTTGAAAAATGTGGGTGAAATGACCAATAAAGGTGTTGAGGTGGACATCAACGTAGATATCTTCAAAGATACATCTGTGAAATGGACTTCCGGGCTTGCTCTATCACACAACAGTAATAAAATCTCCAAGTTGTATGAAGGTAAAGATATTATTGATGGTACGAGTATATTGCGCGAAGGCGAATCTTATTATTCTTGGTGGAGTCGTGAATGGGCAGGTGTAGATCCGCAAACAGGTGAAGAATTGTGGGTGCTGAATACGAAAAATGCTGATGGTAGTTTGAACAAAGAATTGACTACGGATCCCGCTAAAGCTCAGCGTGTTATTATAGGCAAACCCGATCCGAAACTTACCGGTGGATGGAGAAATAGTTTCTCTTGGAATGGACTTGAATTGAATATGCTCTTTAATTTCTCACTCGGAGGAAAGGTATTTGATACGATGAGAACAAGTATTACTGATACAGATGGTTATGGAATTTTCTATAATTCTTCTATTGATCAGTTAGACAGATGGCAAAAGCCCGGTGATAAAACGGATGTTCCAAGACGTATCAACAACTATCAGTACGGTAATTACGGAAGTTCACGTTTTATGAAAGATCTTAATTATCTTCGTTTGAAGAGCTTGAGTCTCTCCTACACACTTCCTTCAAGATGGACCCGCAAAGCACAAATGGAAAATGTACGTTTGTTCGTGTCGGGAAGCAACTTGCTGACATGGACTTCTTATAAGAATGTCGATCCGGAACAACCGATCAATGGTATTCCGACATTTGCATTTCCTACTTTGAGAAGTGTGACATTCGGTATTGAAATTGGATTATAATTATTAATACAAAAAACGAAAATGATGAAAAAATTGAATATACAATCAATCTTTACGACGGTCATTGTAGCGACTTCCGTATGCCTCACTTCCTGTGATGGATACCTTACTACATTACCTTCTGATTCTTTGGTTAGTGATGGAGCCATTACTACTGCAGAGGATACAAAAACAGCTTTGAATGGAGCCTATGCAGGATTGATAAGCGTATCTGATAAAGATAACACCAGCTATTATTATTATGGAGTTGATTTTATAGCACGTGCAGAAGTCGGGGGAGATGATACGCAGACGAACAAAACAAGTGATCGTACAGAACAATACTATCGATACACGTATCGTCAGAATAATGCTCCCGATGATCTTTGGTTTCCTCCTTATGCAGTAATCAATCGTGTTAATGTATTATTGGAAGCAATAGATAAAGGAGAGGTTCCAATGTCTGATGTGGTTAAGAATTCAAAAGGCGAAGCCTTAGCTATCCGTGCATTGGCCCATTTCAACTTATTGATAACTTACGGAGCTCCTTATCTGAAAGATAATGGTGCTTCTTTGGGAGTTCCGGTTGTGAAGGAGGTATTAACTGCTGCAGAACTTCCTGCTCGTCAGACTGTAGCTCAAGGGTATGCAGCTGTATTAGAGGACTTAACAGATGCATTGAGCTTTATTGATGAGAACAAAAATTACGGTCACTTTAATAGATGGGCTGTAAAAGCATTGTTGGCTCGTGTCAATCTTTATAAAGGTGATTATGACGCTGCTTATGGCTATGCGAAAGACGTAGTGGAGAATGGACCTTATGAACTGATTAAAAATTCAGATTATGTAGATTCGTGGAAACTGGAAGAAACGAGTGAGTCTATTTTTGATTTGGCTTTATCTAGTACGACCTATGCAGGAGGCCGTGAACTTTGGGGAGCTGTGGTTGCTCCTTCTGAGTACGGAGCTGTTGTGGCGACTAAGGATTTTCTTGATTTGTTGAATGAGGATCCTAATGATGTGCGTTTAGGTTTATTGATTACGGATAAAAATGGTACAAAGCGTACTATTAATAAATATCCGGGACGTGCAGGTTCAGTAGCTGTTAATAATGTACGTGTCATTCGTTTATCTGATATCTATTTGATTGGTGCTGAAGCTGCATTGAAGAAAGCTGCTCCGGATCAGACATTGGCGGACGATTACTTATATAAGATTCAGAATCGTGCTAATTCTGCAACTGTAAAAACTACAGCGACATTGGATTTGATAATGAAAGAGCGTCGTAAAGAGTTGGTGTTGGAAGGACACCGTTTATATGATGTACTTCGCCAAGGTATAGAAATCACTCGTAAAGGTGGAAATCATTTCCTGAATGCAACTGACCTGGTGACAGTTAACTGGAATGATTATCGTACTATTATGCCGATACCACAAGCTGAAATAGATGCTAACACAAATATTCAGCAAAATCCGGAATATAATTAAGCTGGAATTTTAGCCATACATAATAGGGTGGCTATAATTATAAATAAAGTGTTTTGGGAGGTCGTTCTTGTGAAAGAATGACCTCTATTTTTCCTTATCTAATATAAAAGTATATAGGATTGATATTCTGCTTAAATAAATTAATGTATTACATTTGTGGCGTTACAAACCACTCTCAAAATAAGGTGCTTATGAAACGTAATCTATTTTGGCTCTTTTTATTCACTTGCTCTTTATCATGGGCAGACAATGTGCCTGTGTCAAAAGCAGAACAACTGGCTCGTAACTTCTTTGGAATTCACGAAACTACCCGGGCAGGTGATAGTATGCAATTGGAGTATATCTGGGATGGTGAGGATGTACAAACACGTGTAACGACCTCATCACCAGCCTTTCATGTTTTTAATCGTACACCGGAAGGAGGTTTTATCATTATTGCGGGTGATGATGTAGCATCTCCTGTACTGGCTTATAGTGATACCGGAGAATTTGAAGTAGAAAATATGCCTTCCAATCTGCAGGGGTGGATGCAATATTACCGTGAACAGATTAACTGGGCCAGAGAACAGCATATAACTCCATCTGAATCGGTTATGAAGCTTTGGGAACAATTGCAACGCGGGGCTTTAGCTGATGATGCAGAAAAAGAAGTTTTATTGAAAACAGCTCTTTGGAATCAGAATGCTCCTTATAATAATTTATGTCCCAAAATATCCGGAAGTTCTACTCCTACAGGTTGTGTTGCAACTGCACTGGCTATTGTAATGAAATACAATCGTTGGCCGGATCAGGGAAGCGGCGGGACATGTACTTATACTCCTTCTATATATGGAAGTCAGTTATCTGTAACCTATAATGTTCCATATCAGTGGGATAAAATGTCTCATGTATATGAGATAGGAAAGTATGTAGGAACGCAAGCTGATGCTGTAGCAACATTGATGTATCACTGTGGGGTGTTGTCGCAGATGGAATATGCGCCAAATGGAAGTGGAGCCTTTACTTTGATAGCAGCCAGGGGGATGATAGAGTATATGAAATATGATAAAAGTATGGCTGTATTACAACGGGAGTGGTATACGGATGATGAGTGGGACGCTTTATTGAAACAAGAGTTGGACGAGGGACGGCTTGTGATCTATGGCGGCAGTAATTCCAAAAGAGAAGGACATCAGTTCGTTTTTGATGGTTACAAGGCTAATAGATATCATGTTAACTGGGGATGGGGCGGCATGGCCAATGGATATTATTTGTTATCTACTTTGGAGCCCGATCAGCAGGGCATAGGAGGTAATTCAGGAGGAGGATTTTCGATAGGGCAAGATGCTGTAGTCGGTATCAAGAAAGCCGAATCCGGTTCCGGTTATCGTGATTTGCTATATTTTTTTGATGGAACAACAAGTTCCGGAGAAGCTTTTGCCGGGTTGACAACTACAGAGACTGATTTTCGTCTTAACACTTCGTTTAAGGTGAAAGCCGGATTTATAACGAATGCGGGGCTTCGTGACTTTTCCGGAATCGTAGCTTTGGCTTTGGTAGATAAACAGGGAAAGGTGAAACAACTTATATCGGATTCTAAAAATATTGACCTGAGTGCGATGAATGCAGCAGGGCAAATATCAGGTAGTGGAGTTGTTTTTTCTTGTAAAATCACTGAGACACTTGTTGGAGGCGACCGGATCAGGATGGTGTACAGAGCCGGAGATAATCAGAATGATTTTGAGTGGGAAAGCGTAAAAGGAGGAAGCGAAGTCTCTACGGAGATTCTTGTCAAAGAAGATCTGACAGGAATAAATCATGTTGAACAAGATAATATAGTACCCGTTACAGTTATATATAGGGACGATCGAATCATAGTGAAATCCTCTGTCGCAATGACCAGACTGATGATTTATGATATGCAAGGACATTTGTTGGAGGAGGCAGAATGCCATGGAAATATGGAATTTAGCCTGTCTTGTAAAGAGTATATTCCGGGTATATATATTTTGAGAACCGTTACTACAGAAGGAGTTGGTAGTAATAAATTTGTAATAAAGTGATTGTTTTGAGAGTGTACTTCTGATTATACAGAACCGGCAAGTTTGAGATAAATGGCATTCTCTCTTGCCGGTTTTGCTTTTTATTACTATTTTTGTTTAAAATCGTGAAACCAGTTGTATGAAACAAAGCTTTTATTTATTAGGATGTATGTGTATTGTGTTGTTGGCAGGTGCTTGCCGTACTCCGGGTATTCAACCACAAAAAAATCAGAATATGGATAGCCAGATAATAGTTACAACTACTTCTCCTAAAGGTGGAGCGATCTCTGTAAGTTCTCCTCCTGTGTATATTTATAAAACGAGGGAGGACTACTCACACCTGGTTCCGGTTATCATGAATGATGCCCGTACCACTATTGTTTCTTATCCGCACCCGCGTGACCTTCGTATTGGTGACAAACTGTGTTTGCCTACACTGCTGGAAAAAGGCTATTGGTTGGACAATAGGGGGATTGGCCGGAATGTTGTCTTTCTTTCCTATACGTACGAGGAGTATAGTCAATTGGGTAGTGCACCCTCTATGGAGGAATTGATGGCACATATTCATGATAAATATCCTTTAACCGAATGGCATGAATGTGGACGCCGGGCAGATTATAAAAACATTGTTTCTGAATTAAATAAACTTATAGAACAAGGCTTTCTGCAAAAATAACTATATATTTGCGCACATTATTATAGATAAGAATAAAGAATGAAAGAATTTGTAATCTCCGAAGCTCAGGTCGAAACAGCGGTACTCGTAGGACTCATCACGCAGACGCAGGATGAACGTAAGACGAAAGAATACCTTGACGAACTGGAATTCCTTGCCGAGACGGCTGGGGCGGAAGTTGTGAAAAAGTTTACCCAGAAGTTGCCGACAGCCAATTCTGTAACTTATGTGGGAAAAGGAAAACTGGAAGAGATAAAGGAATATATCCTAAACGAAGAAGAAAACGAACGGGAAGTAGGAATGGTCATTTTTGATGATGAACTTTCTGCCAAACAGATACGTAATATTGAAGCAGAGCTGAAGATTAAGATATTAGATCGTACTTCGCTCATTCTCGATATATTCGCTATGCGTGCTCAGACTGCCAATGCTAAAACACAGGTGGAACTGGCGCAGTATAAATACATGTTGCCTCGTTTGCAACGTTTGTGGACTCACCTTGAACGCCAGGGTGGTGGCTCTGGTTCGGGTAGTGGTAAAGGAGGTTCGGTAGGACTTCGTGGCCCGGGTGAAACGCAGCTTGAAATGGACCGTCGTATTATCCTCAATCGTATGTCACTGCTCAAGGAGCGGCTGGCTGAGATTGACAAACAGAAATCTACACAGCGTAAGAACCGTGGACGTATGATTCGTGTGGCTCTTGTTGGATATACCAATGTAGGAAAGTCAACGATCATGAATCTTTTGGCAAAGAGTGAAGTGTTTGCGGAGAATAAACTTTTCGCTACGCTTGATACCACAGTGCGTAAGGTGATTATAGAAAATCTGCCTTTTTTGTTGTCCGATACTGTAGGATTTATTCGTAAGTTGCCCACAGACCTCGTAGACTCTTTCAAATCTACTCTTGACGAGGTGCGTGAAGCCGACCTGTTGCTACATGTTGTAGATATTTCCCATCCTGGCTTTGAAGAACAGATTGAAGTAGTGAACAAAACACTGGCTGATATCGGTGGTGCCGGAAAACCAATGATATTGATTTTTAATAAAATAGACGCTTATACTTATATAGAGAAAGCGGTTGACGACCTTACCCCCAAAACAAAGGAAAACTTAACACTCGAAGAACTGATGAAGACGTGGATGGCTAAAGTGGAGGATAATTGCCTCTTTATTTCCGCCCGCGAACGAATCAACATAGAAGAACTGAAGAGTGTTGTTTATAAACGCGTAAAAGAACTACACGTACAGAAGTATCCCTATAATGATTTTCTTTATCAGACTTACGAGGAAGAAGAGGAAGAATAATTATTCAATGTGCCAATATGCTAATGTGCCAATTGGTTGTACTATGCCACCGAGAGGCATTGGCAGATTGGTATATTAGAAAATTGGCAAATTATTTTATTTATGGGAAAAGATTACAGAAGATTGACTGAAGACGAAGTGCTTCAGTTGAAGAGCCAGTCGTGTCTGGCTGATGATTGGGGGAAAATCTCTGTGGCCAAGGACTTTACTACCGAGTATGTGCACCATACCCGCTTCTCAGGCGAGGTAAAACTCGGAGTTTTCCAGTCGGAATTTACTCTGCCGGGTGGGATTAAGAAGCATTCCGGGCTACGGCATGTCACCTTGCACAACGTAACAGTAGGAGATAACTGCTGTATTGAAAACATTCAGAACTACATTGCGAACTATGAAATCGGAGACGATGCATTTATTGAGAATGTTGATATTATTCTTGTAGATGGTCGTACCACTTTTGGTAATGGAGTAGAAGTTGCCGTATTGAATGAAACCGGTGGACGGGAAGTACTGATCAATGACAAACTTTCGGCACATCAGGCCTATATTCTGGCTCTGTACCGTCATCGCCCGGAACTTATCAGTCGTATGAAGGAAATTACCGATTATTATTCCAATAAGCATGCTTCTACTGTCGGAACAATCGGAAATCGGGTCATGATACTCAATACCGGTTCTATTAAAAATGTGCGGATAGGAGATTGCTGTCATATATGCGGGACTTGTCGTTTGTCAAATGGCAGTATTAATAGTAATGCAATTGCTCCGGTGCACATCGGGCATGGAGTCATTTGTGACGATTTCATTGTTTCTTCCGGTTCGCATATTGATGACGGAACGATGTTGACCCGTTGTTTTATAGGACAAGCTTGTAGACTGGGACATAATTATTCGGCTTCGGACTCTTTGTTTTTCAGTAATTGTCAGGGAGAAAACGGTGAAGCATGTGCTATTTTTGCCGGACCTTATACGGTGACACATCATAAATCAACTTTACTGATTGCCGGTATGTTTTCATTCATGAATGCTGGTTCAGGCTCTAATCAAAGTAATCATATGTACAAATTAGGTCCTATCCATCAGGGAACAATGGAACGGGGCGCGAAAACAACTTCTGATTCTTATATTCTCTGGCCGGCGCGTGTAGGAGCTTTCTCTTTGGTAATGGGGCGTCACGTGAATCATGCGGATACATCTAATCTGCCGTTCTCTTATCTGATAGAACAACAGAATACCACTTTCCTTGTCCCTGGAGTTAATTTGCGTAGTGTAGGAACCATTCGTGACGCTCAGAAATGGCCGAAGCGTGATAAACGAAAGGATCCGAACAAGCTGGATTATATTAACTATAATCTATTGAGTCCTTATACCATTCAGAAGATGTTTGCAGGACGTACTATTCTGAAAGATTTGAAGCGTGTATCGGGTGAAACTTCGGAGACATACTCTTACCAAAGTGCTAAAATAAAGAATTCTTCGCTTAACAGTGGTATTCGTTTTTATGAGATAGCTATTCATAAATTTTTGGGTAACTCTATTATTAAACGCCTCGAAGGTATTAACTTCCAAAGCAATGAAGATATTCGTGAACGCTTGAAACCGGATACTGAAATAGGTACGGGCGAATGGGTGGATATTTCCGGATTAATTGCTCCGAAGAGTGAGATAGAGAAACTGATGTGTGGCATTGAGAGTGGAGAAATCAATCGTCTGAAAGAAATCAATGCCTGTTTCTCTGAGATGCATAATAATTACTATACCTACGAGTGGACGTGGGCGTATGGTAAGATACAGGAGTTTTACGGACTCGATCCCGAAACGATTACTGCTAAAGATATTATTGATATTGTACGTTCCTGGAAAGAAGCTGTTATCGGGCTGGATCGTATGGTCTATAGTGATGCACGCAAGGAGTTTTCCCTGTCTTCAATGACTGGCTTTGGTGCCGATGGCTCTGATGATGAAATGAAACTTGACTTTGAACAGGTGCGTGGTGATTTTGAGAGTAATCCGTTTGTAACCGCTGTATTGCAACATATTGATGATAAGAATGCTTTGGGCGATGAATTGATAAATCGTATCGGGCAGTTGGGGTAAAAGACGAAAATAGGATATCTATCACCACAGAGTATTCTGTGATGATAGATATTGAAAGATACTTATTTTTGAAGATTTTCTTCTCTGTATTTGGTAGGTGTGCAACCTACCATTTTTTTAAAGAATGTACTGAAATAACGTTGACTGCTAAATCCTACCGCTTCTGATATTTCAAGCATATTGCAATTTGTTTCGCGTAACATTTGTATTGCTTTTTCTATGCGGAAGTTATTGATGCAATCATTGATACCCATATAGTTCAGAGCTTTTAGTCTGTTATAAAGTGTGGTTCGCGCCATTCCCATTCTTTCAGCAATGAAGTCTACATCTAAATCTGGATTGTTTAGATTTTCTATAATAATACCATTTAATTTGAATAAAAATTGTTCATCTGCATTGCTTGGTTCTTTTCCTTCTATTGATATGCCATTGGAGTGATTACGATAGTGCTTTTGCAGTATTTTTCTGTTTTTTAATAGGTTATGTACTATTACAACTAACTCTTCTACCTCAAATGGTTTTGTCAGATAAATATCGGCACCCGATTTGTATCCGAAAGCTGTACTTTCGATATCCGTTCGGGCAGTGAGTAGAATAACAGGAATGAAACATGTACTTTCTGTTCTTTTGATTTGCTGACAAAGTTCTAATCCGTCTCCTCCTTGCATCATGATATCACTCACAATGATATCAGGCAATTTCTGTGTGGCAATCTTAAATGCATCTTTTCCATTGTTAGCTGTATATGTGTTCTGGAAATATTCTTTCATGGCCTCTTTGAGGAAATTACATAGCTCTATATTATCTTCTACTATTAGTATAGAGTAATTCTTTGCGTCGAACGGTTCTTCTTCCTTGTTCGTTTCTTGCTTTTCTCTCTCGGGAAAGCGTAGTATATCGTTGAGTGATATGTTTATAGATTGTTCTAAGGCTTTCTCACTTTCTCTTTCCGGTAGTTCGAAATAGAAAGTTGCTCCCGCTTTTTCGTTGTTATATGCATTAATTTTACCTCCTTGTAATTCTACTAAGACTTTTACATAAGATAATCCGATACCACTTCCTTCTTTAGATTTCTTTCCTTGATAGAAACGTACAAAAAGATGTTTCATATCTTCTTCATCCAGTCCGATACCTTCATCGGTTACCGAAATACATATATATCCTTTTTCTTTTCGCGTTGTTAAGACGACTGTACTTCCTTCCGGAGTAAATTTCAAAGCATTCACCAGTAGATTGGATACGATCATTTCGCACTTGTTTGTATCAAATGTCCAATCAGTAATCAGGCTATCCAGATTGTATATCAGTTGTACTCCTTTATTGGTGAATTCGTCTGTAAAGCTATCGGCAATGTCTTTCAGCCATTTGTTGAAAGGGACAGTAGAAAGATGTAATACATTTTGTCCCATTTCTATACGGCGTACATCTAATACCATTTCTATTAGATTTTTCATTCTTCGAACTTGTTTACATATGCTTTCCAGCTGTTCTTTCAATTTGTTGTCGGTTATTATGTCTTTACTTAACACGCGTTTGAGTGGAGCATATATAAGCATAAGAGGAGTCCGTAACTCATGACTCATATTGATGAGGAAACGTATTTTTTCCTCATTCATATTCTGTTTATGTTCTTTTAGTTTCCATTGCAATTTTCGTTCTTTTTTACGGTTGTAATAAATAACATAACAAATGCAGATAGCTATAAAAAAGACAATTAATAACAGTTTAAGATAGGGACTTTGCCACCAGGGGGTAGGGATCTTTAAGCTGAGTATCGGCGTCGTTGTTGTCCAGCTACCATTTCGGTTGCTACATGAAACAGACACTTCATAATGGCCGGGAGGGAGCGAATAAAGTGCCAACGAAGGTGCATACGATTCAATATCACGTGCCAGACCTGAAATGTGAAACCTGTATATTCTCCGTCGAAATACATCTTCTTCGTTCCTTATTAATTTTATGATAAGTGATGTATAGTGATAGGGTATAGTCAGTTCGCCTGTTTCCGAAACCTGATTTGTAATGATTGCTCCGTTCAGTTCCACATCCATTAGTTTTATGGTAGGGGTGTTACTGTCTTTAAACGGATAGCCTTTGCAGATACGTAACAAACCGTTCGCTCCACATAGATAAATATCTCCCGACTGGGATATCGGGCTATTGGTGTACATGTATTCATTGGCTAAAGCACCATCGTTTTCATCAAAAATAGTGAATCGCTTCTCTGATATTGAATAAGCAAACAGCATGTTGCGAGCACCTACCCATATTCTTCCTGTAGGGTCGTAAATGGCTGTTCTTGCTTCACTGAATAAAGAAGTCTCTATCTTGTCGACCGATTTATTTTTCTGGTTGTATTTCATTAGTCCCCGATTGGTTGCCATCCAAAAATCCCCTTGAGGATCGTTGCATACCCCATTGATGGTGACGTTTACATTGGTATAATAAATTGGGAATAAAGTTTGAGTCCGATTGTCCACTCTGAAAATATTCTTGACTCCGCATAGATAAGCTACCGAGTCGGTTGAGGCAATCACTTTCAGATTACTGATAGGAGTATCTGTATCTTTTCTTATGCCCTCCATCTGGAGAGGAATAAGCTGGGCTGTTTTTAGGTTATAGATATATACCTGTTCTGCCAGTATGTAGTATTTGTCCGGAGAAAATTGATGTATGTTGATGCCTATTCCTGTAGAATTGATTTGCTCTCTAAGATTTTGGTCCATAAAGTTACATGGACGGCAAACTCCTGTCATTTTATTGAAAAAATAAAGCCCTTTTCCGAAAAAAGAAACAACTAACTCTTGCTGGCTATATCCTGCTATCGATACTACTTTCTCTTTGCTGCAGGCAGGATAATGCATGAATGTGTTTTCTGTCTGATTCAAGCGGTTAATGCCACCGCCGTCCGTTCCTACATACATGAAATTATCCTCTTCATACAAGCATAAAGCAGTTTTATTGCTTAGTCCATAAATATTGTTTAATGGTGCATCCTGAAAAGTGTGCATATATACTTCACGGATGTTTAGAAGTCCACTTCGGATAGTACCTGCCCATAAATTCTGTGAATGATCCACATATAGACTCTTTATAGAATTTGCTGGAAGTGAGTTACTGTTTCCAGTCTGGTATTCAATTGTACGGAAAGTGTTGGTGGCAAGATGAAAACGTGCAATTCCACCTCCATCAGTAGCTATCCACAACTCATCTTTATAAGTAAGCATATCTAATATGATATCGTTGCACAACTCCGAATTTCGTGTTGAATAGCGGCCGATTTCATGACCATTTACGTCATAACATACAATTCCTTTGCCATAGGGCGATAACCATAGATTTTTGTGTTCATCCAGAAAATAGGAACTGATATGTTGTTCCTGGCATGGGGCAAAAGGAGTTAGTTGGTGACTGTCTGCATGATATAGATAGACCCCTTTCCATTGTGTTCCTACTATGTATATGTTTTCTTTCCAGGGTTTGATATATGTAAAATAGTCACTGATAGCTTTTCCCTTATTAACAACAGGGAGGCTGTGCAACTGCTGATCGGCATAACTATATATCCAAAGGCCTGTTCCGGCAAATAGAACTCCAGTATCTAACAAACAGGCGGCTTTTGCCTGTACCGGAGCATTGTTATAATATAATAGAGTGAAATTATCTTCTCCCCGGTTATATAGCGATAGTCCTTCTTGGGTTCCTATCCATAGGTTGAGTTGGGAGTCTTCTTTGAGAAAGCAGATATCATTGTCTGGTAGAGATTTGAGAGAATACGAATCGTAAAAGTAATTTTTAAGTTCGTATTGATCGAAACGGTTTAGGCCCATTCGGGTTCCTATCCAGATTATTCCTTTGTAATCTTTGAGTATACAATTGACTGTTGTCTGTGAAAGACCTTCTTTCAAAGATAATTGTTTAAAATAATAGTCAGGGAAAGCGTATGAAGGAGAAACGGTGCATTGTATTAGTAGAATACATCCGACGAACCGGCATAAGCTGGTTAGTACATTTATATAGTTTCTCATAATAGGTTTTTCAAATTTGTCTGGACAAAATTAAAACAAATGTAACAGATAAACAAAAAGTGCAAGATAATAATGAGTTTTTAATTACAAGATAATGTTGTTGTATTGTTATTAATATTGTTAACTCATATCTTTAACTCTATATTTGAAGCATGCCAAAGTATATACTATTAGCGTTCTCCATCAATTTAGTTGAAAGCGTAATCCTAATGAACTGATGTTGGTGTATTGAATGTACTATCCTGATGAAATTAATAAAGGTTTTGAGAAATGCAGTTATCCTGTCTTTTTGTTTCGATATGATTGATTTTTATGACACCTTTATTCTAATTATTGCTGTAACTGGAGAATAAACTGCATAATAATATAAATTATTATGCACATTCTGTCGTATAATCTTTCTTTGTTTGGATAGCTATGCACATTCAGCCGGAATGTTATCCTAATTTCCCCGGTATGATAAGTTCGGTTTCTCTACCATTATCTTTGCCATGGAAAACATAGTTCTTTATGAACGTTAATAAGAATAAATT